>NZ_JBNCLC010000023.1:0-47986 GCF_049844475.1 Micromonospora sp. DT47
GCAGCGGTTCGTCGGCGGTGGCCACCACGAACGAGGCGAAGTACCGTCCCGCCGCATCCCGGATGACCGTGACCGAGCTGGGCGCCGCCGGCAGGCGCCTGGACCAGCGCACCGCCACGTCCCCGACCTTCGGCAGGCGGAGCCGGCCGTTGTCGAGCACCCTGAACCGGGCGTTCACGGTGAACCGGATGGCCTGCCGGTTGTCCCTGCGGCACCGGAACCGGGGCGGAGCCACCTTGCGGCCCTTGCGCTCGCCGCTGATGTGGTCAGCCTCCTACTTCGCCGGGTCCGTCGGCGGCGCACCATTGACCGTCCTGCGCCAGTACATCGAGCAGCAGAATCAGCCGGGTTAGAGCACCCTCGGGCCCAGCCGGCCCTCCCGCGCGGGCCTTCACCCCCGCCCCGAACGGCGAAGCCCCGGCCCGCATCCCGGTAGCGGACCTCGGTCGCCTCCTGGGTCGGCGCCGGCGAGAGGATGTTGACGGTGGCCGTCCCGGTGGTGCTGCCGACGCCGCCGCGTCCGGTCGTCCGCCGTACCCGATGATTCTCGGTCGGCGACCGGCGCTACCGGTGCCCCTCCCGGGGGTGGCCGTCCCCGCTCGGCACCACGGGCGAGCCGGTCATCGACTCCAGGTCGGGCCGGGCGGACCCGGCCTCCCGGGCGGGCCGGGTGAAATCGCTGAAGAAGCGCAGCAGCTCCACCGGGATCGGCATGACCAGGGTGCTGTTCTTCTCTGCCGCGACTTCCACCACCGTCTGCAGCAACCGCAGCTGGTACGCCCCCGGCGTGTTCGCCATCGCCTGGGAGGCGTCGGCGAGCCGGCGGGACGCCTGGAACTCGCCGTCGGCGGCGATCACCCGGGCTCGGCGTTCCCGCTCCGCCTCGGCCTGGCGGGACATCGAGCGCTTCATCCCCTCGGGCAGCGACACGTCCTTCACCTCGACCCGTTCGATGAGCAGCCCCCACGGCTTCTCCGTCGGGGCGTCGATGACCGACTTCAGTTCCGCGTTGATCCGGTCCCGGTCGCCGAGCAGCGTGTCCAGGTCGGCCTTGCCGATCACCGAGCGCAGCGCGGTCTGCGCGACCTGGAGCACCGCGGAGGGGTAGTCCCGCACGTTGACCAGCACCTTCACCGGGTCGACCACCCGGTAGTAGACGACCGCGTCGACGGTGAGCGTGACGTTGTCGCGGGTGATCGCGCCCTGCGCGGGTACCCCGATCACGGTGGTCTGCATGCTGACCCGGACCATCCGGTCGGCGATCGGCACGATCAGGTGCAGACCGGGCTGGCGGACGCGCTCCAGCACCCGCCCGAAGCGGAACACGATCCCCCGCTGGTACTGCTGCACCATCCGTACGCTCAGCGACAGCAGCACCGCCACGACCGCGACGATGATGACCAGGCCGACGAATCCGGCGGCGGCTCCCATGACCCCTCGATCCCGGAGGCGCCCGCCTCCGGCGCGGCGCATACCCGCTCCGCCGGCCGGCACTCCTGCGACGTCGATCAGGTAGGCCATCCACTTGTCGGCATCATAGAAACTTTCTTCGTCGCCGGCGGCAGGGTCGCGTCGACCGACACCAGCGTGCCCAGTGCCCGGTAGTGGCCGAGGACGAACCCCACCGCCGGCCGGTAGGACGCCAGGCCCGCGATGACCCGCTCGGGGTCGTCGTCGTACCGCTGGAACAGCTCCCACCGCAGCGGTCGCAGACGGCGGGGCGCGCCGGTGGGGTGAACTCGGTGCGCCAGATCCTGCCACAGCCGCGGCAGGTACGGCGGCCGGAGAGGCGGCGCACGACCTCGGCGTCGGGCAGCACCAGGTCGATCACCCGGTCGACGGGTGTGCCGAGCTCGGCGGGCAGGGAGTCGAACGACGCCGCCGGGCCCATCCGCCCCTGGAAGCCGGCGAGGACGAAGCCGGCTGCGACGTCCGGCCGGGTGAGGCGGCCACGGATCATCGCCTGGAACACCGGTTCCGGCAGGATGTCGCCGGCTCCACCGGCGTGGCCGGCCTCGTCGGCTGACCGGCGCCGGTCAGTCCGGCGCCCGGTCCCGGTCGGGGTGGTGGGCGGTGAGCTGCGGGGCCACGTCGGCGATGCGTTGGCGCATCGGGCGCCGGCGCAGGGCGTCGAGCGCCTCGTCGACGAGCCGGCTCAGCGGGTACGACAGCTCCGCCTCGAACCGGGCGGCGGCCGCCGTCGTGGCGGACCATTCGGCGTCCAGGACGGGCAGCAGCGACTCGGCTCTTTCGGTGAGGTGGACGATGCGCTGCCGGGCGTCGGCGCCCGGAGCGAGGGTGACGAGCTGGTCGCGGGTCAGCTGCGCGACGGTCTGGCTGGCGGCGGAGTGGGTCACCCCGGTGGCCGCGGCGAGGTCGCGGATCGAGGCGGGGCCGGTGCGCGCCAGGACCCGGATGACCGGCGTGTACCGGGGCCGGAAACCTGGCAGGCCCAGGTCGGCGTAGAGGGCGGCGACGTCGCCGTCGAGCAGCTCCAGCAGGTGGCGGAGGCGGGTGCCGAGGAGCTCGGGGCCGGGGGCGCGGTCGGACATGTGGAGTAATGTAACAGCGCTGTTGCATCCGTCTGGGGAGGTCCGCACGTGGACGAGCTGTATCCGCCGATCGAGCCGTACGACCACGGGATGCTCGACGTGGGCGACGGCAACGCCGTGTACTGGGAGGTCTGCGGCAACCCGGACGGCAAGCCGGCGCTCGTCGTGCACGGCGGGCCGGGTTCGGGGTGCGGCACCCGGGCCCGCCAACTCTTCGACCCCGAGCGCTACCGGGTGGTCCTGTTCGACCAGCGCAACTGCGGGCGCAGCACGCCGCACGCCAGCGACCCGGGCACCGACCTGCGGCACAACACCACCCCGCACCTGATCGCCGACATGGAACGGCTGCGCGCGCACCTCGGCGTCGACCGCTGGCTGCTCTACGGCGGATCGTGGGGCTCCACCCTGATCCTGGCGTACGCCGAACGGCACCCCGAACGGGTCTCCGAGATCGTCATCGCCGCGGTCACCAGCACCCGCCGGTCGGAGATCGACTGGCTCTACCGGGGGGTGGGCCGGTTCTTCCCCGAGCAGTGGGACCGCTTCCTCGCCGGCGCCCCGGGCACGCCCCGCGACGGCGACGTCGTCGGCGCGTACGCCCGGCTGGTGGAGGACCCCGACCCGGCGGTGCGGGAGCGGGCCACCACCGACTGGTGCGCCTGGGAGGACGCGGTGGTCTCCGGGGAGGGCGCCGGCAACCCGTACGGCGACCGCCCGTCGGACGCCCGTACGGCCATGGTCCGGATCTGCGCGCGCTACTTCGCCAACGGCGCCTGGCTGGAGGAAGGGCAACTGCTGCGCGACGCGGACCGGCTGGCCGGCATCCCCGCCGTGCTGATCCACGGCCGGCTCGACCTGGGCAGCCCGCTCGCCACCGCCTGGGAGCTGCACCAGGTGTGGAAGGACGCGGAGCTGATCGTCATCGAGGACGCCGGACACTTCGGCACGACCGCGACGCGCCAGCACGTGCTGCGCGCCCTGGACCGGTTCGCCGGCGGCCGACCGCGACGTCCGGAGCGGTAACTGCGGGGGCCCGGTCACGGCGGTCCGCAGCGCTCTGTTCGGCAACCGGCGGCAGACCGCTGGCGGGCTGTGAGCGTCGGACCACCTCGGGCACGTCGCGGTGCTCGGGCTGGGCTGACCCGCAGGGGTGCCGGCGCGGTCGGGTGGCGTCCGGGGAGGAGCGCGACGTCCGATCGCCGCCAGCGACGGTCGCCGCCGTCGCGGAGAGTCGAGAGCGGCCCGCGCACCAGGCGCGGCGGTGGCAGCTCGACCCTCGCGAAAGGCGGGACCATGCACGTCGTCCCCGGACTCAAGGTGCTCTACTTCGGGACCCCGGTGGTGCTGATCAGCTCACGCAACGCCGACGGCACCGCCAACCTCGCCCCCATGTCGTCGGCCTGGTGGCTGGGCCGGTCGGCGATGCTCGGCCTGGGCGACAGCGGCCAGACGACGGCGAACCTGCGGCGCGAGGGCGAGTGCGTGCTCAACCTGCCCTCCTCGGCGATGGTCGACGCGGTGGATCGGATCGCGCTGACCACCGGCCGGTCACCGGTGCCCGCCCACAAGGCGGAGCAGGGCTACCGGTACGAGCCGGACAAGTTCGCGCTCGCCGGGCTGACCGCCCAGCCGTCGGACCTGGTCGCGCCGCCCCGGGTGGCGCAGTGCCCGATCCAGCTGGAGTGCCGGGTGGCGGCCGCGCACCCGTTCGGCCAGCCGGACGCGCACGCCACCGCGTTCGAGGTGGAGGTGCTGCGCGCGCACGTCGAGGAGGAGCTGGTGATCCCGGGTACGTCGTACGTGGACCCGCTGAGCTGGGATCCGCTGATCATGAAGTTCTGCGAGTTCTTCGGCGGTGGACGCAACGTGCACCCGTCCCGGCTGGCCGAGGGCTGGCGGATGCCGCACCCGGGGCTGAGTGTGGCGCCGGCCTCCTAACCTGGTCGTCGCGACGCGATCCGGGCCCGGCGAGCGGCCCCGGAGCCTGATGCCGGTCGGCCATCACCGCCGGCCGTCCGGCCCGGTCTTCGGCTTCGCCGGAATCGTGCTGCTGATGAGCTGCCTGCCGGTGGCGCCGGGGTGCCGATCCGGCTCGCCTCGCACGAGCTCGCCCGGCGCACCGGCGTGCTTCCCATGCTGGCCCTGGTCCTCGTTCTGGTCTGGGCGGGTGCACGTACCGGCGGTGGCGGGAGTGGACGCGGCGCCGGGTGCTGCACGCCCACGTCGCCGGGGTGGTGCCGCCGTGGACGGTCATCGGCGACGAGCTGTACACGGTGGTCACCGGCCGGCTCCCGCTGAGCCCGGAACGGGTGGCGCGGCGGGTCGAGGAGCTGCTGCGGATCGTCGACCTGCTGGGACTGGACGGCCGCTCCTCCCGGTGACGGCGCGACCCCGGTCGACCGAAAGGATCGACGCCGACCTCTAGCGCTCGGGCCACTCATGGCAATATCCTCCACCTCACGCGCGCCTTCTGGAGCTCATTTTCATCACCCCCTGATCCGCCGCCGGACCCCGCCGAGGAGATGCCATGCACGTCGACCACCCTGAACTCGACCGTCGTACCCTGCTGCGGGCCGGTCTGGGCGCGGCCACCGTCGCGGTCGTCGGGTCCGAACTGGCCTTCCCGGCCGCCGCGCAGGCCGACCCCGGCGCGGACCTGGACTGGATCATCAGCTGCGACGAGTGGGGCGCCCGCCCGCCGAAGGACCCGCTGTCGATCAGCGCCATCCCGACCAACAAGATCATCGTGCACCATATGGCGTTCCCGAACGTCACCGACTACTCCGAGGCACAGGCGATCAAGCTCGCCCGGGACTGCCAGAACCTGCACATCGACGGCAACGGCTGGTCCGACACCGGCCAGCACTTCACCATCAGCCGCGGCGGCTACGTCCTGGAGGGACGGCACGGCAGCCTGGAGCGGCTCCAGGCCGGCGACCGGCAGATGATCTCCGCGCACTGCCCGGGCGAGAACGGCCGGTCGATCGGCATCGAGAACGAGGGCACCTACGTCACCGAGACGCCGCCGGAGGAGCTGCTCGACTCGCTGGTCAGGCTCTGCGTCACCATCTGCCGGCAGTACGGCCTGCACGCCCACGACATCTTCGGCCACTGGGACTTCCGCACCACCCTGTGCCCCGGCGCGGAATTTTACCGCCTCTTCCCGGCCGTCCGCCGGCGAGTGTTCCGCGAACTCGGCACCGACCTGGCCGACGTGCCGGCCCGTCGCTGGCCGGACCTGTGGCGCTTCGTCGGCTCCCCCGCCGTCCGCGTCGCCCAGTACCTGCTCGCCTACCGGGGCTACGCCGTCACGCCGAACAGCGCCTTCGACCCCGCCACCGTGGCGGCGGTGCAGGACTGGCAGCTGCGCAACGGCATCCCGGTCGACATCGACGCCACCATCACCGGCCCGACCTGGGAGACCCTCGCGCCGGAGCTGGACAAGGACGCCAGCGGCCTTCCGGTGCGGGCGGTGCAGTTCATCCTGAACTGGAAGGGCTACGCCGACGTCCTCGAGACCGGCGAGTACGACCACGCCACGATGAAGGCCGTCCAGGACATCCAGCGGCTGCACGGGCTGCCGGTCAACGGCAAGGTGTCCACCAGCACCTGGTGCGCGCTGGTCGGCGGCGTGGTCCGCCAGTCGTTCCGCCGGCACTGACCTCCCGGCTACCGGTGGGGGGTGGCGAAACCGCCGCGATGGAGGATCTGCTGGTCAGCGTCGCGGACAAGGTCTCGAAGGGCAGGCGGGTGGTGGACCTGGAGCAGCTCGCCGCCGACGCCGACCGCCGGCTCGCCTTCCAGGCCAGCCCCCCGGTGTAGGAGGCGGCCGAGCTGCCCGGGGTGGGAAGGAGTCGGGCGAGCGGATTGCGAGGTCACCCGTCCCGGCGGTAGGTGAGGGCGAAGTCCAGGTCCCACTCGTGGCCGTCCGTTGACCGCTCCCACCGCCCGTCGACGGTCGCGCCGTCGGCGCTGAGCGTGCCGACGAAGCGCTGGTGGAAGCCGGGGGCCGCCCGCCACATCCGCCACTGACCGTCGGCGAACGTCATCCGGTACACGCGGTGCACGCCCCGCGCGTCGGCGTAGAGCATGGTGAAGTCGTCGGCGCTGTCGTCGAGCCCGATCAGGGCGGTGACCGGGAACGGCGCGTTGTCCCGCCGACCCTGCGGCGTTTCGGGCGGCAGTTCGGCGTCGGAGAACTGGCGCAGGAACAGCCCGTCCTCCGTACCCCCATCCATCGGCGATGGTCCACGCTACCGTGGGCTCACCGGCGCGCTCATCGCCGCCTCGTCCGCTCCCCGCCGACGGCCGAGGCGCTGCGCACCTTCTGGGCCGACCGGTACGACCGCTGTGCCGTCGTCGTCCGCCGGGGGAGGTCCCCGCCGGCACCCACGCGCGGGCGCTGCTGGTGGCGGCGACCGCGCCGGTCTACCACGAACTCCTGCTGCTGCGGAGTGCGCCGAGGGCGGTGGCGGAGCGGGCGGCCCGGGCGGCGGCCGCCGCAGCCCGCGCCGGAGCCTTCACCGGCGTGTGAAGCCCCGGCGGGCGCCCGATCGGTGCGACGATGACCCCCGGTCACCAACTCAGGGAGGACACAATGGCATCGCAGCTCAACCCGTACCTCAACTTCGCTGGCAACGCGCGCGAGGCGATGGAGTTCTACCACCAGGTGTTCGGCGGCGACCTGTCCCTGACCACGTTCCGCGAGTTCGGCACCGAGGACCCCGCGATCGCCGACCAGATCATGCACGGCATGCTCCGCACCACCAGCGGCTACGTGCTGATGGCCTCGGACATGCCGCCGGGCATGGAGCTGCGGCGGGGCAACGGCAACACGATCAGCCTCAGCGGCAACGACGCCGACGAACTGCGCGGCTACTGGGAGAAGCTCTCCGAGGGCGGCATCGTGTCGATGCCGCTGGAGAAGCAGATGTGGGGCGACGAGTTCGGCCAGTGCGAGGACCGGTTCGGCGTCCCGTGGATGGTCGACATCACCCCGGCGCAGATGTAGACCGTTTGACGGACGGCCGCGCCGGAAAGTGTGGCGGGCATGAAATGGGCCAGTCGAGCAATACCCGTCGTCGCCGCCGCCCTCGCGGGCCTGGCCGCCCGCGACGTCCTCCAGCGCGACCACGCGCTGCTGCGCAACTTCCCGGTGATCGGGCGGGCCCGCTACCTGCTGGAGGCGATCGGGCCGGAGCTGCGGCAGTACATCGTGGCCGGCAACGACGAGGAGCGGCCGTTCACCCGCGACCAGCGGCGCTGGATCTACGCCTCGGCGAAGCAGGAGAACAACTACTTCGGCTTCGGCACGGACAACGACATCGAGTACACCCCCGGCTACCCGATCATCAAGCACCGCACGTTCGCGCGGACGGTGCCGCCGTCGTCGCCGACGGCCGGGCACGACGTACGGCTGCCGGCGGCGAAGGTGCTCGGCGGGGCCCGGAGGCGCGCGCGGGCGTTCCGGCCGGAGTCGATCGTCAACATCTCCGGGATGAGCTTCGGCTCGCTGTCGGGCAACGCGATCACCGCGCTGAACAAGGGCGCGGCGCTGGCCGGCTGCCTGCAGAACACCGGCGAGGGCGGGCTGTCGCCGTACCACCGCAACGGCGGCGACCTGGTGTTGCAGATCGGCACCGCGTACTTCGGGTGCCGGGACGACCGCGGCCGGTTCGACCTCCGCAGGCTCAAGGACCTGGTGGCCGGCGCGCCGGTGCGCGCGCTGGAGGTGAAACTCAGCCAGGGCGCGAAGCCCAGCCTCGGCGGGCTGCTGCCCGGGGCGAAGGTGTCGGCGGAGATCGCCGCGACCCGCGGCGTCCCGCAGGGGAAGGACTGTGTCAGCCCGTCCCGGCACGCCGAGTTCTCCGACTGCGACAGCCTGCTGGACTGGGTGGAGCTGCTCGCCGCCGAGACCGGCCTGCCGGTGGGCATCAAGTCCGCCGTCGGCGACCTGGGTTTCTGGGACGAGCTGACCACGCTGATGCGCGACACCGGCCGGGGCGTGGACTTCGTGACCGTCGACGGCGGCGAGGGCGGCACCGGCGCCGCCCCGCTGATCTTCACCGACTCGGTGTCGCTGCCGTTCCAACAGGGCTTCGCCCGGGTCTACCGGACCTTCGCCGAGAAGGACCTGCACGAGAACACGGTCTTCGTCGGGGCCGGCAAGCTGGGCCTGCCGGACAACGCGATCGTGGCGCTCGCGCTCGGCTGCGACATGGTCAACGTGGGCCGGGAGGCGATGCTGGCGATCGGCTGCATCCATGCGCAGAAGTGCCACACCGACACCTGCCCCACCGGGGTGGCCACCCAGAACCCGTGGCTCGCCCGCGGCCTCGACCCGACGCTGAAGTCGGTGCGGGCCGCCAACTACATCCGGACGCTGCGGCGGGACCTGGTGAAGGTCGCCGAGGCGTGCGGCGTCGAACACCCCGGGCTGATCGACACCGACGCGGTGGAGATCCTGGACGGCCGCACCGCCTCCACTCCCCTGCGCGACGTCTACGGCTACCAGCCCGACTGGGGCCTGCCGTCGGCTGCCGACCGGGCCGGGATCGTCCGGCTGATGGCCGGTGAGGCGCCGCACGGCGGCAGCGCTCCGCCGTCGCCCACCGCGCAGGGCTGAGCCGGCCGGCGCCCCTCGCCTGAGGTCATCGCGACGGCGGCGAAGACGTCCGGACGGGCCGGTGGCTGCGGGCCCGCCGGTAGTGCCGGCGGGCCCGGGCCACGCTGGCGGGCCGGGCCCTGCGCGGCAGGTGGCCCCGGACGGGTGGGCGCACGCTGGCCTCGCCGGCTCCGGCGGCGCGCCGCACCATCCGGTTGGCGTCGTCCGGTTCGCACCCGGTCGCGCGGAGCAGTTCGCTGTCCGCCGTCCGCAGGTCAGTGATGACCGCGTCGCCGAAGGACCGCACGCCCTCGGCCCACGCCCGGCCCGCCAGCTCGGCGCTCTCCAGTACCCACTGCCGGGTCCGCTGCGGGTCGTCGACGGCCTGGCCCTCGCGGCGCAGCTCGGCGACGGCGTCGGCCAGCCGGGCGATGGCCTGCGGAAGCTGCGCCGGGATCGGCTCGCCGTACTGGAGCGCGGTCACCGACCGGCGGGCCACGGACCGGGCGTACAGGATGACCCGCTCGAGGTGTTCGGCGCCGCGGGCGTACCGGTGGTACTGCGCCCGCCGGTGCCAGCGCGCCGGGGCGATGGTGACCACCTCCTCGGCGCCGCTGAGCGCCTCGTGCAGCCGCCCGACGTCGGCGTCCAGCCCGCGCAGCCGGTCCAGGGCCCGCAGCGCCGCGTCGGCGTCGCGGGCGGACAGGGCCCGCGCCACCTCGTGCAGCTGCTCGGTCAGAGTGGCGAAGATCGGCGCCGCCGCCCGGTCCAGCACCCGGAACGGGTTGATCGGCAGCAGCAGGGCCACCACCAGGATGCCGACCGCGCCGCCGACCAGCGCGTCGAAGATCCGGGGCAGTTCCAGGCCCGGTTGCATGGGCGCGAGGGTGGAGATCAGGACGGCGGTACCGCCCGCCTGACCGACCAGGGCCCCTCCCCGGCCGGCGACCGCCAGCGCCGTCGCGATCGCCAGGGCGACGACCGCCCCAGTCTGCCAGGGACCGGAGCCGAGCACGAAGCGCAGGACGTCCCCGATGATGATGCCGAGTCCCACCCCGACGAGCAGTTCGAGGGTGCGGCGGGCCCGCTGGCCGATGGCGGTGGCGATCGTACCGACGGCGGCGGCCGGGGCGAAGACGTGCGCACCGGGGCCGAGCACGCCTTGGGCGAGCAGGGCGGCGAGCGCGGCGGCCAGTCCGGCCTGCACGGCGACCACCGCGGTGACCTCCCACTGGCGCAGCCGGACCCGGCCGGCGCGCCAGCCCTCACGCCGTACCCGCTCCACCGCCCGGCCACCGCGGTCGGCGACCTCGTCCAGCGGCGACCGGACGGTGTCGGTGCGCTGCTCGGCCATGGCGACAGTTACCCGGCCGGGGCCGGGTGAATCGTCCTCACCCCGGGGTACCGCCGCCGGAGCCGCGAGCAGAATGATGGCGTGCGGATTCGAGGAGCGACGGGAGTGCCACCGTGGCCGTGGACGTGGTGACCGAGGTCGTGATCGACCGGCCGGTCGCCGAGGTGGCCGGGTACGCGGGCGACCCCGGCAACGCCCCGGCCTGGTACCTGAACATCGAGTCGGTCGAGTGGCTGACGCCCCCGCCGCTGCGGGTCGGCTCCCGGGCGGCCTTCGTCGCGCACTTCCTCGGCCGGCGGCTGGCGTACACGTACGAGATCGTCGAGCTGGTCCCCGGTGAGCGGCTGGTGATGCGGACGGCGCAGGGGCCGTTCCCGATGGAGACCACCTACCGCTGGCAACCGGAGGGCGAGGGGCATACCCGGATGACCCTGCGCAACCGGGGCGAACCCAGCGGGTTCGCGGCGGTGGCCGCGCCGGTGCTGGCGGCGGCGATGCGCCGGGCGAATCGGAAGGACCTGGCCATGCTCAAGCAGCTGCTGGAGGCCTGACCGCGAGGCGAGACCGGACGGCGTCAGGGCAGGTCAGTGCGGCGTCGGCGCCGGCCATGCGAACATATGTTCGTGTCTAACGACGCCAGCATCCTGCACGCCGACCTGGACGCGTTCTACGCGTCGGTCGAGCAGCGGGACGATCCCCGACTGCGCGGCCGGCCGGTGATCGTGGGTGGCGGGGTGGTGCTCGCGTGCAGCTACGAGGCGAAGGCCTACGGCGTGCGCAGCGCGATGGGCGGACGACAGGCCCGACGGCTCTGCCCGGACGCGCTGGTCGTGCCGCCGAGGATGGCGGCCTACACGGCGGCCAGCCGGGCGGTGTTCGACATCTTCCGGCGGACCACGCCGATGGTCGAGGGCCTCTCCATCGACGAGGCGTTCCTCGACGTGGCCGGCCTGCGCCGGCTGGTCGGGCCGCCGCTGGACATCGCCGCGGCGCTGCGCTGCGAGGTCCGCGACGCGGTCGGCCTGCCGATCACCGTCGGGGTGGCCCGGACGAAGTTCCTGGCGAAGGTGGCCAGCGGGGTGGCCAAGCCCGACGGGCTGCTGCTCGTGCCGCCGGACGGCGAGCTGGCGTTCCTGCACCCCCTGCCGGTGGAGCGGCTCTGGGGCGTCGGGCCGGTCACCGCGGCGAAGCTGCGGGACCGGGGCATCCGTACCGTCGGGCAGGTCGCCCGGCTCGGCGAGGCGACCCTGGTTTCCCTGCTCGGGGCCGGCGCCGGCCGGCACCTGCACGGGCTGGCGCACAACCGCGACCCCCGGCCGGTGCAGGTCGGTCGGCGCCGCTCGTCGATGGGCGCGCAGCACGCGCTCGGCCGCGAGCCCCGCTCGGCTGCCGACCTCGACGCGACCCTGTCCGGCCTCGTCGACCGGGTGGCCCGCCGGATGCGGGCGGCCGACCGCTCCGGTCGCACGGTGGTGCTGCGGCTGCGCTTCGCCGACTACACCCGGGCCACCCGCTCGCACACCCTGCGCAAGGCCACGGCGCAGACCGGCGCCCTGCTGGACGCGGCCCGGGCGCTGCTGCGCGCGGCGCTGCCGGAGGTCGACCAGCGTGGCATCACCCTGATCGGCGTGTCGGTCGGCAACCTCGACGACGCGCCCGTCCAGCCGGAACTGCCGTTCACCCCCGACCCCGGCGCCGAGCTCGACGCGGCCGTCGACGCGGTCCGGGACCGGTTCGGGTCGGCGGCGCTGACCCGGGCCACGCTGCTCGGCCGCGATCCCGGGCTGGAGATGCCGCGCCTGCCCGACTGACGGGCTTTCCCGCGCCCCCACGGTCGGGCATGCTGGATCGATGGGAGAGGTGCTACCGATGCCCAGCTTCGGTGACCTGTTCACCGACACCAGGGGCGACGACCGGACGATGCGGGTCAGCTACCACCCGGAGCGCGGGGCGGTGGTGCTGTCCCTGTGGAACGGCACCACCTGCCGGGGCTCCTTCCGGATGGCGGTCGACGACGTGCCCACGCTGCGGACCCTGTTGGCCGAGATCGAGACGTCGGCCGCGCCGACCGCCGCGCTGCCGACCGTCCTGACCGCTGGCGGGCCGGGTGCAGCGGCCGCCGTCGCGGGCCCGGCCGTGCCGCCGGCGCCGGCCGTCGACGAGACCGGTGACATCTCGGGTACGGCCCACCGCGGCGCGTTCCCGATCCTCCCGGCACCCCGGGTCGCCTAGCCATCGCCGGAATGTCGATCACCCCGAGGACGGTGCGCCTGCTCATGCCGGTGGCGGCGGCGCTCTTCCTGGCCCTCGCGCTGCTCATCCGCGTCGTCGACGACGGGGCGCTGCGGCAGTACTCGGGCACAGCGCTGTACGCGTCGATGGTGTGGGCCGGGGTGCTGTTCCTGTGGCCCCGGATGGCGCCGGTGCCGACCGGCGCGATCGCCATCGTGTTCTGCTGGCTGGTGGAGTGCGGGCAGCTGACCGGGGTCCCGGCGGAGCTGTCGGCGCGGAGCCTGGTGGCACGGCTGGCGCTGGGCGTGCAGTTCGACCCGGTGGATCTGGCCTGGTACCCGATCGGCGTGGTTCCCCTGGTGGTGCTGCACCGGCTGTTGCGCGCCCGGATCCGCGCCGTCCCCGAACCGCGAAGCACCGCCGTCGGGCGACCGAAGGCCCTCTCCGGTGACGACACGCCCTCGGCTCATTCCTGATCGGACACCTCAACGGGGAGAACGGCACCGGCAACGTCCGTTCCCGGATGAGTGGGACGTGCGGCAGCCGCTCGTCGCCCCGGCTACGCTGCGCCGGTGACCCAACCGCCTGCCCTGACGCGCCTGGAGGTCGACCCCTCGGGGCTGGCCGTGCTGACCGTCGACGCCGGACAGCTCAACCTCTACACCCTCGGCCTGCACGAGCAGATCGACGCGGCGCTCGACCGGCTGCCGGACGACACCCGCGCCCTGCTGATCCGGTTCGACGGCAGGGTGGTCAGCGCAGGCGTGGACGTCACCCTGTTCGACGCACAGCAGTCACCCGAGCAGGCGAAGGTGCTCTTCGACCGGATGCTGGCCCTGCCGGAGCGGATCGCCGCCCTGGAGTTCCCCACTGTCTTCGCCGCCCACGCGCTCTGCCTGACCTGGGCGTTCGAGGTGGCCGTGGCCTGCGACATCATCCTGGCCGCGCAGCGGGCCAGCTTCGGTCTGGTGGAGAAGGTGGTCGGGCTGACCCCCACCATGGGCGGCACCCAACGGCTGGCCGCGCGGGCCGGGGTGGGCCGGGCCAAGGAGTTCGTGATGACCGGCGAACGCTATCCGGCCTCGGTGCTGGAACGGTGGAACGTGGTGAACCGGGTCCTGCCCGACGACGGTTTCGACGAGGCGGCGCGGGCCTTCACCGCGCAGCTCGCCGCCGGCCCGACCCGCGCCCACGCCGCCACGAAGAACGTGCTCGACCACTTCGCGGCCGGCGGCGTGCCCGAGGCCGACCGGCACGTCACGACGATCGCCGCCGAGCTCTACCGCACCGAAGACCTCCGGAACGCCGTGCGCTCGTTCCTCGACGACGGCCCGGGCAGGGCCACGTTCACCGGACGCTGACCGGCGGCGACGCCCTACGCCGGCAGCGGCCCGGCGTCGGACTCGGCGAAGATGCGCGCCACGTTGGGCTCGGCGCCCGGCTTGATCCGTCCGATGATCACCGTCAGCGTCGTGACGGCGGGTTCCTTTCCGTCCGGGACCCAGCGGTAGAACTCCCTGGCCACGGAGTCCGACGGGTTCTTCCAGTACCTCGGGTATGGCGTCACGTACGGGGCGATGGCCTCGGCGATCTTCTGGAATGCGGGCAGCCCGCGGGTCTGGCCCGACGCCTTGGGGTCCTGCTCGCGCTCGATGACGTGGATGTAGAGGTCGTGTGTGGCAGAGGAGGACGTTGCGGCGTCACCTGGCATGGGAGTGCCGAGGCGGCGAAGGTGACCGGAAGTTCCAGCAGGCCGCGGAACGACGACGCCGCCGCCACGCACTTTCCAGATCAGACGAAGCAGCTGGTGTTCCTTGACGGTCCCGAAGCACCGCGATTAAGGTCCAGACCGTAATCTGGCCCAATGGACGGACGGAGACAACGATGCCCCTGAATCGTCGATCATTCCTGGTGGGCGGTTGCCTCACCGGCGCGGCATTGGCAGTCGGCGCGGGCAGCGCCCCGGCGTACGCCGGGAGCGGCAGGGACGACACCCTCACCCCCACCAGTTTCGGCCCGGCATCGCTGACCGCCGCGGTACGCGGGGCCGCCGTGATCGGGGACAGCGTCTTCATCACGTCACGCTTCAACACGCCCGAGTCGAAGATGCGGCTGGGCGAGTTCGACGTCAACACCGGCGAGATGCGATCCATCGACGACCTGACCATCCCGAGCAACGGTGGCCAGAAGCTCGCCGCCGACGGCCGGTACGTCTACATCGGCCCGGCCGGCAGCGCCCACATCTACCGGTTCGACCCACAGACCGGGGAACTGATCGCCTGGGCGCGGGCCGGCGGCAGCACCACCTGGTACTACGACATGGTCGTACACGGCGAGCACCTCTACATCGGCACGTACCCGGACTGCACGGTCAAGCGGATCCGGCTCTCCGACGCCACGATCCAGACGTACGGCCGGATCTCCACCTCGCAGTACGCGGCGGCCGTCACGGTCGACGACGAGTACGTCTACGGCGGTTCGGCGGCCCCCGGCACCCTGCTGAGGTGGCCGAAGGAGGGCGGCGCCGCGACCAACCTCACGGCATACCTCAGCTCCTCACCCGTCGGCATCCTGGACATGACGGTCTCCGGCGGTGTCCTCTACGTCGCCAGCGGCAAGCAGCTGATCTCCTTCAACCGGGACGGGTCCGGGCGGGTCTCCCGGGACATCCCCGCCGAGGACCGCTACATCGACCAGGTGACGGTGGGCGGCGACGGCAAGGTCTACGCGCTGACCCGGCTCACCACCAACCTCTACGAGGTCACCGCCGACGGCCTCAGCAAGGTCGGCCAGCCGCTGGCCGACGTGGAGAACCAGCTGCTCGCCCCGCTGCCCGGCGGGGACCTGCTCGGGGTCAGCGGCCTGGGGCACGTCTGGAAGGCGACGCCGGGCGGCGCCGCCACCGTCTGGCAGACGGCGTCCCGGGGCTTCGGCTACCCGGAGACCATCCAGTCGATGATGCGGCACACCCGGAACACGGTCTGGGTGGGCGGCCACTACGCGATGACGGTGCACCGACCGGAGGCCGGCACGAGCACCCGGTTCGACATCAACGGCGAGGTCAAGGCGATGGCCGAGGGAAAGGCAGGCACGGTCTACGCCGGCCTCTACCCGAGCGCGCAGATCGTGTCGGTCGACCCGGACAGCTTCGAGATCACCGGGCTCGGGCTGCTCGGCAACGAACAGCTGCGCACCAAGCGGATCCATGTCGACCAGCCGCGCAACCAGCTGTTGGTGGCGTCCAGCCCGCAGACCACCAAGCACACCGGCGCGCTGACCTTCATCGACCTGGCCACGAACAGCTTCGACACGCACCGGGAGTTCCTGCCCGAGCAGAGCGTGATGGACGTGGTGGTGCAGGGCACCACGGCGTACCTCGTCGGTGACACCTACGGCGAGGGCACCGGCGGCCCGATCCGCAAGAGCGCGCAGGTGGCAGCGGTCGACATCGTCACCCGCAAGCTGCTGTGGCGCGAGGACATCAAGCCCGACTGGCTGTCGTACGAGAGCGTGTACGTGGTGGGAAACCTGCTCTACGCGATGGGCCGGCGTCCGCGTGGCGCCTGGTTCGCCTACGACCTGATCAGCCGGACCATCGTGATGGAGGGCGACCTCGGCGGGTACGGCCAGTTCAACGGCGTCGACGGCCGGGTCTTCTCCTGGGTGCACTGGACCAACGACATCTCCGAGCTGCCCACCGTCCCGGGCGGCGAGGTCAGCACGCTGTACGACAACGTGCCGCGCGGCTGGTACAACAACCCGTCCTTCAACTTCACCCCCGACGGCAGGGCCACCTGGGGCATGCTCGGCAACGACCTGGCCCGGTTCCCGCTGCCCAAGGCCGACTGACCGCAGCAGGCCACGACGCGAGGGCCACCTCCCGGTTCGGGAGGCGGCCCTCGGCGTGTCCGTGTCCGGCGTCCGGACCGGCGCGGCGGACCGGGTGGTGCCGGCCCGCCGTCGCGCCGGCGGGTCAGCCGGGCAGGGCCAGCCGGAACAGCTCGGCGGCGTTGCGCCACGCCACCCGCTCGGCCACCACGGGGGAAAGATCGGCGGCGAGCACTGCCCCGTACGCCGTGGCCGGGTCGATCAGTGTGGCGTCGGTGCCGAAGAGCAGCCGCCGGGTGTCCACCGCCGCCGCCACCGCCGCGAAACGACCCGCCTCGGTGTGCGAGAAGCACGGCTCCAGCCAGAGCCGGTCCACCGCGTTCGCCGCCTCGATCGCGTGCCGCCAGCCGTCGGCCCCCATGTGCCCGGCGATGGCGCGCAGCCCGGGAATGTCCACGCACGCCTGGGCGAGGTCGAGCGGGGTCGACCCCCAGGTGTGCACGAGCGCGGGCAGGTCGTGCGCGGCGACCAGTTCCAACGCCGCCCGGGTCTGGGCGGACGTGACTGGCGAGCCGGTGTAGTCGGTGTGGATCTTGGCACCGACAAACCGGCCGGTCGGCAGCAGCTCGCGCAGGTCCCGCTCGGCGTCGGCGAGCTGGCGCGGGTTGACCGTCAGGTAGCCGAGCAGCCGGTCGCTGGTCTCCAGTACCCGGGCCATCGCCCGGTTGCCGGCGGTGACGTCGTAGATCACCGCCTCGGTGGCCGAGGCGACCGCGAGGTCGATGCCGTAGCGGTCCATCACCGCGAGGTTGGTGGCGACCGCGCCAACGTCCATGCTGAAGAACCACGGACCCCAGTGGGCGTGCACGTCGATGATCATGTGGTCAGTCCCAGGATCCGATGGGCGTTCCCGCCCGCCACCGCGGCCACCTCGGCCGGGCCCAGGCCGCCACGGGCCAACCGCAGCCTCGGCACGACCGGCTCGTAGAAGGGGGTGCGGGAGCCGTACAGCAGGCGGTCGACACCGACGTGCTCCGCGACGGTTTCCAGGGCGTCGGGTGAGTTGAGCAACCGGGTGGAGGTGTGGAAGCCCGGTTCGTCGCGGGCCACCACCACGAAGTCGCCCAGGTGGTAGAAGTGCGTGTCGAGGAAGACGACGGTCGCGCCGCGCAGCGGGCGCCAGAACCGGCGTACGTCGCCGCCGGTCAGCACGACCAGCCCGGCCTCGGCCGCCCGGCGGGCGACGTGCCGCACGGACGGGAAGTCGGGCTCGACGCGCTGCTCGTCCGGGAAGAGCCGGACGGCCCGGAATCCCCGCTCGGCGAGCCGGATGATCTCCCGCTCGGCGCCCAGCGGGTCGCGCAGGTCGAGCCCGCCCACCGGCAGCACCCGCAGACCGGTGAGAGCGGCAGCCTCGTCGTTGCCGCTCGACACGTCGAACAGCGCCGCCCGCAGGCTGGCCACGGCCGCCCGCTCGACGCCGTTCGCGGCCAGCGTGGCGGCGACCGCGTCCGGCTCGCCGGAAGGTCCCGGCCGATCGGGGTACCGGCCGACGAGGACGTCGATGTCGAGGGAGACCCGGGGCAGGTCGTCGGCGACGAACGGGTTGCCCGGCTCGGCGGCCGGCACGGCGGCGCTCACCGTGACCCCACCGGCGGGGCGGAGCTGGGGTGACGGGCGCCGAGCACCCGCTCGCGGTCGCCGTCGGGCAGCTCGGGTCCGTGCCGGTCGACGGCGTGGTCCGCCGGGATCCGCGCCTCGTCCGCCGCGATCCAGAGCATCCGGCGCACGTACCCCTCCATCGGCTCGGTGAAGGTGACCTCGGCGAGCCGGTCCAACCGGGCGGAGGCGGCGACGAACGCGCCGTACTCCTGGTCGGCCCAGGAGCGCAGCACGGCGGCGGTGACCGGCACGGCGGCGGCCGCGAGGCCGACCAGGGCCGCCTGCGCGCCCCACATCAGGGACGGGCCGAACATCCGGTCCTCGCCGGTGACCGCCAGCCGGTCTGCCCGGTGCGCCGCCGCCAGCGCCGCCTGGCAGGCGATGGCGTCGTGCAGCCGGGCCACCTTGACCCCGGCCACCCCCGGGTGCGCCAGCAGGCCGGTCAGGTCCCGCAACGGGTACGGCCGGGTGTAGAGGTCGAAGGCGAGCATCGGCAGGCCGGCGGCGCGCCAGAGCGCGTCGTGGTGGGCGACCGGCTCGTCGGCGACCGGGAAGACGAGGATCCCGGCGGCGCCCAGGTCGGCGGCCCGGGTGGCCTGCGCTGCGACGTCCCGGGTGCGCTCCCCCGGCCGGCCCCCCACGCCGACGATCACCGGTACGCCGGTGTCCACCGCCTGCCGGACGACCATGTCCCGGGTCGGCCCGTCGAGGTACGGTCCGCGGCCGGTGTGGGCGAGCACGGCCAGCCCGTCCGCGCCGTCGGCGACCAGCCCGCGCAGGTACCGGGCGAGCACGCCGGGGTCGACGGCGCCCGCGGCGTCGACGGGGGTAGCCGCGGCGGCGATGAGCCGCCAGCGCAGCCGGTCGCGCAGGGCGGCGGCGGCCGGGGCGATCATCGGGCCGTCAACCGCGGCCGGGGCGGTCACCGGGCAAGCCACGGCGGTCGGGGCGGTCACCCGGTCACCGCCGTCCGGACCGCACGGGCGATCTCGTCGACGTGGTCGTCGGTGTACCGCTCGTTCCAGTCGATCACCAGCAGCGTCCGCGCAAGCATCCGCTCGGTGACGGGGAACGCGCCGGGCCCGTAGACCGGCAGCCGGTCCGCGGGCGGCACGGTGAGCGGGAAGCGGGACGAGCCGTACACCGGGGCCTCGGTCAGCGCCGGCGCGCAGTGCAGCGGCAGGTCGAGGTAGCCGGCGCGGGCCGGCACGCCGGCGGCGGCCAGCTTCCCGGCCACCTCGTGGTTGGTCAGCGGCGGGTCGAGCACGATCGGGAACAGCCACCAGGCGTGCGCGTCCACGTCGGAGGGCAGGTGCACCCCGGGCAGGTCGGCCAGCGCTACGGCCAGCCGCCGGGCCGTGCGTCGCCGGTCGGCCAGCACTCGCGGAAGCTTGCCGAGCTGGGCCCGGGCGACCGCGCCGGCCAACTCCGTCATCCGGTAGTTGAGGCCCAGGCTGACGTGCCGGCGGGCGCCGTCGCGCGGCCAGCCCTTGTCGGCGAAGAGCCGCATCCGACGGGCGAGCACGGCGTCGTCCGTGATGGCCAGGCCACCGTCTCCACAGGTGATGTGCTTCCACTGCTGGAGGCTGAAACAGCCGACGGCGCCTGCCGTGCCGACCAACCGGCCGTCCGGGTAGCGGGCGAGCCAGGCCTGGGCGCAGTCCTCGATGAGCGGCACACCGGCCGCATCGGCGACCTCCCGCAGGTCGACGGCCGCGCCGAACAGGTGCACCGCGAGGATCGCGCGGGTCCGTGGCCCGATCGCGGCAGCCACCGCCTCCGGGTCGAGGTTGCCGGTCAACGGATCGACGTCGGCGAAGACCGGGACGGCGTTCTGCGCGAGAATCGGCGCGACCGTGCCGAAGTCGCTGATCGGGGAGGTGATGATCTCGTCACCCGGATCGGGCGCCACCGCGGCGACGGCCAAATGCAGGGCTGCGGTGCCCGAGCTGGCGGCGACGGCGTGCGACACTCCGTGGCGGTCGGCCATCTCCCGCTCGAGGGCACGGACCTCCGTGCCCCAGACCGAGCTGAGCATGCCCGACCGGAGGACCCGGGCGACAGCCTCCAGTTCCTCCGTACCGAGTGTCCGGCCACTGGCGTCCGCCATGCTTGGATATGACACGCACCCTCCCGGGCTTCAGTAATACCGGGCCCGACCGTAATCTTGTGTCGCAGACGATGCAACCCCCACAGGAGGTAGCGGTGAGCATCGAGATCGGGGTCGTCGGGCCGCACGACCTCGTCGACGACGTGGCCGCCACCTGCGAGGAGCAGCCGGGCGTCACCGCCCGACGACTCCACTACGACCATGAGTCGCAGGCGCCGTCGCTGGTGGAGGCGCACTCCGGCCACGTCGAGGCGTGGCTGTTCACCGGGGTCGTGCCGTACACCCTGGCCCGGGAGGCGAACGCGCTGAGCCGGCCGGCCACCTTCGTCGACTACACCGGCGCGACCCTGCTCCAGGCCGCGGTGCGGCTGCTGCGCGACGGACACGACGTCACCCGCATCTCGATCGACACCGTCACCGGCGCCGACGTCGGGACGACCTTCGGCGAGGCCGGCCTGCCGGTGGAGCACGTCCGCTCCCTGCCATACCGCAGCGGCCTCAGCTCCGACGACGTGGTCGCTTTCCACCGCCGGCAACGCAGGGCCGGCGCGCAGGTCGCCGTCACCTGCATCAGTTCGGTGTACGAGGTGCTGCGCCACGAGATGCCGGCGTTCCGGCTCGCGCCGTCGAACCACTCGGTCCGCACCGCGCTGCGGCAGCTCCTGCTGCACGCCAGCAGTCAGGCCCAGGAGGACGCGCAGATCGCGCTCGGCCTGGCGAACCTGCCCGACGGCGACGAGGGACTGCTCAAAGAGGTGGCGATGCTCGGCGGCACCCTCGCCCGGTTCGCCCAGGACACCCACCTGATCGTCACCACGCGCGGCCCGCTGCACGACGCCACCAGCGGCTTCACCGCGCTGCCGATGCTCCGCCGCCTCGCGGACCGGCACGACACCGTGCAGATCGGCTTCGGTCTGGGCCGTAGCGCGGCGGAGGCGGAGAACCTGGCCCGCCGCGCCCTGAACCGGGCCCGTCGGGTCGGCGCCGCCGCCGCGGTGCTGTCCCTGCGCGGCGACACCGACATCCTGCTCGAGTCGACCACGCCGGCGCCACAGCCGGCGGAGGTCAACCTGGCGGTCATCGCGCAGCGGGTCGGCCTGTCGGTGCCCACCCTGCTGCGGTTGCGCGAGGTACGCACCACGGCCGGGACCGAGCCGCTGACCAGTCGGGAGGTGGCCGAACAGCTCAACGTCCAGCAGCGCACCGCCCGCCGGATGCTGCACCGCCTGGAGCTCGCCGGCCTCGCCGAACGCACCGGCAACCTGGCCTCCGGCACCAGCGGACGCCCCCTGACCCTCTACCGCCTCACCCTCTAGCCCAGTACACGCCCGCCCGCCCGCCGCACAGGCCGTCCGAGGTCCGGACCGCGCCCACCCCCTGGGTTGATCAACGCCGGGGGTGGGTGCCGGTCCGCGCCCCCGTGGCGCGGACCGGGTCCCGGGCCTGGTCAGGAGAGCCAGGTGTCCAGGTGTTCGGCGACGAAGTCGTCGTCGCGCAGGTGTGGGTAGGCGTTGTGCACCCGGTCGAGCGCGGCGAGCTGGCCGGGCGAGAGTTCCTCCGCGGGGTCGAGGCACCAACGGCCGGCCAGCAGGCCCTGCCGGCGCAGCACCTCGTGGATGCCGGGGATGCAACCGTGGTAGCCGTTCGCGGCGTCGAAAATCGCGGCGTTGGCGTCGGTGAGGTGACCGTCGAGGGTGAGCAGCCGGCGCAGCGCCCCGTCGTCGCCGCCCCTGGCCCGCCGGGCCTCCTCGAGGAGGGTCACCGCGGTGCCGGCCCAGACCGCCCACTGGCCGAGCAGCCCGCCGACGAACTCCACCTCGACCGGCCGACCGTCCATCATGACCCGGTGCGGCGCGACGAGGTCGGCGAGGATGTGGTCGTCGTTGCCGGTGTAGAGGGCGACGTCACCGTCGCGGCCGGCGGCGACGACGCCGTGCAGGACGTCGAGGGTGCGGTACCGGTCGAACGGCGCCACCTTGATCCCGACCACCGAATCGAGCGCGGCCAGCCGGGCCCAGAAGTCACGCGACAGCTCGCGCCCGCCGACCGCCGGTTGCAGGTAGAAGCCGATCACCGGCAGCACCTCGCCCACCGCGCGGGCCCGCTCGATGAGGGCGTCCTCGTCCAGCTCAGCGTGGGGCGACAGCAGCACCAGGTGGTAGCCCAGCGAGGCCGCCAGTTCGGCCTCGGCGACCGCCTGCGCGGTGTCCCCGCAGGCGCCGGCCACCAGGATGGCGTCCGAGCCGGCGGCGGTCTCGGCGGCCAACTCCAGCACCGGGGCGAGCAGTCCGACCGCGGGGTCGTGGATGGCGAACTGGGTGGTGTGCACGCCGACGGCGATGCCGCCCGCGCCCGAGGCGAGGTAGTAGCGGGTCAGTGCCCGCTGGCGACGCTCGTCGAGTCTGCGGTTCGCGTCGAGGGCGAGGGGATGGGCGGGGATGGCGCAGCCGTGCTGGAACCGGGCCAGGGCCGAGGTCTGCCGGGTGCTCGAAGCGGTCAACACGGTCTCTCCTAGAAGTTGCCGTCGCGGCGCTGGAATCCGGTCGGCTTGCCGAGCAGGGGCAGGCCGCCCGCGACCCAGTCCGCCGTCTGGTCGATCAGCTCGGCGACCGGCACGTCCGGATACCCGAAGAGCCGGTGACAGAGCTGGGCGTTGGACAGCAGGGCGGTCGGCGCCTCGGTGCCGGTGAAGACCGGCTCGCGGCCCAGTCGGGCGGCGAGCGCGGTGGCGAGCTGACGGACCGAGACCATCTCGGGTCCGGTCAGGTTCAACACGAACGGCGGTGTCTGCGTGTGGTGCAGGGCGCGCAGGGTTACCTCGTTGGCGTACCCCTGCCAGACGATGTTGGCGTGGCCCATGGTCAGGTCGACGGGCTCGCCCGCGTGCACCGCGCGGGCGAGGTCGACCAGGACGCCGTAGCGCATCTCGACGGCGTAGTTGAGCCGGATCAGGGCGAGCGGGGTGTCATGCCGCAGCGCGAAGTGAGTGAGGATGCGTTCCCGACCGAGGCAGGACATCGCGTACTCGCCCACCGGAGCCAGCGGTGTCTGCTCGACACAGCCGCCGGCGGTGACCGGGACGAGCGGGTAGACGTTGCCGGTGCTGAGCGCCACCAGGCGGGATCCGGAGAACCGTTGCGCCACCCGGCCGGGCAGGTAGGTGTTGGTGGCCCAGGTCGCGTGCTCGTGCCCGGAGGTGCCGAACTTGGCGCCGACCAGGAAGACGACGTTCACCGCGTCCGGCAGGGCGGCCAGCGCGGCGTCGTCGGTGACGTCCGCCTCGACCACCACGGCGCCCTCGTCGCGCAGTGCGTCGGCCAGTCCCGCCTCCGAGAAGCGGGACACCGCGATGACCCGGGCTCTGGTGCCCGCCGCCGCGACCCCGCGCAGCGCGAGCCGGACCAGGCTCGGGCCCAGCTTCCCGCCCGCACCGAGGATCAGGATGTCACCGTCGAGCTTGCGCAGGTCGTCCACCAGGACGTCCCGCGGCCGCGACAGCCGCTCCTCCAGCTCCGCCACCGAACGCATGAGATCAAGCCCCCTTCCGGATTAACGGTCCCGACCGTAACTTCCGGCCGAGGAACGCGTCAAGGCGTCGGGATGCGGGGATAGAAGGTTTCGGGCGCCGCGGCCCGACGAGGCTCAGACCAGGGCCCGCGCCGACGTGAGGACGCCCAGCACAGCCCGGGTCTGCGACCATGGGACGGGGCTCGGCGCCCCCCGGACCATGCTCAGGAACGCGTCGATGGTGGCCCGGTAGCCGAGCTCGTCGGCGCCGCCGCGCAGCGTCACCCGCAGCTCCCCGGCGCGGGTGTGCACGGTCACCTCGTACGTCTCGCCCTCGCTGACCCCGAGCACCTCCACCGTCCCGGGGAGACCGTCGTCCCACTGCACGGTCAGCAGCCCGGTGTCCTCGGAGCACAGCGGGTGGTAGCGGCGGGTGGCGGCGGCGGCCCCGACCAGCCGGATCCCGGATCCGAGCAGCGCGACGAGCAGCTCCACTCCGTGCAGGCCCATCATGACCAGCGTGCCTCCGCCGATCGTCGGATCGTCCTGCCACGGGTTGTAGCCGGTGGCCCAGAGACCGACGTCGTGCCGGACCGTGGCGCGGACCGCCAGCACCTCCTCGCGGGGCACGTCGAACGCCACGAAGTCCGGCGCGAAGCGGAGCACCGAGGATGAGAGGACCAGCTCCGGAGCCCGCACCACGACCCGGTCCAGCCGGTCGAGCTGATCCGCGGTGGCCGCGGCCGGCTTGTTGACGAAGCAGGGCAGCTTGCGGTCGAGCACCTGCGCCAGCGCCTCGGGCACGTCCGAGGTCGGCACGGTGAGCACCACGCCGTCCGGCCGGCTCGCCAGCAGGGCGGCCAGGTCCGGCACCACGACGGCCCCCGGCTGCTCGGCGCGGAACCGGGCCAGTCGATCCGGGTCGGGCTCCCACACCACCAGCTCCGCCTCCCCGCTCAGGGTCCTGGCGTCGGTGTAGGGGTGGCTGGTGGCCAGTCCGGCGAGGGCGATGCGCATGACCGGACAGGCTACTCATCCAGGCCACCACCCTGCCAGTGCAGGTCAACGGCGGTCAGCCGGTGCTGTCGAGCAGCTCCGGTCGCACCTCGTGCCGCAGTGCCTCGCCGCGCAGGAACCGGTCGACCTCGGCGACCACGATCGCCCCGGCCCGGCGCCGCGACTCGACCGTCCCCGCTGCCTCGTGCGGGGTCAGCAACGCGTTTGGCAGCCCCCGGAAGGGGTGCCCGACCGGGAGCGGCTCCTCGTCGAAGACGTCCAGGGCGGCATCGATCCGCCCGGACCGCAGCGCGGCGAGCAGGGCGGCCCCGTCCACCAGCGTCGACCGGGCGGTGTTGACCAGCAGCGTCCCGGCGGGCATCCGGGCCAGCTCCCGCGCGCCGATCATCCCGACGGTCGCCGGCAGCACCGGCGCGTGCAGGGACACCACCAGGGATCCGGCGAGCAGCTCGTCCAGCCCGACCCGTTCGACGCCGAGCGCGGCGGCCTCCTCGGCGGACAGGTACGGGTCGACCACGAGCACCCGCGCGCCGAGCGCCCGTACCAGTGCGAGGTACGCCCGACCGGTGCGGGACGCGCCGACCACCCCGACCACCGCGCCCCGCAGCTCGCGACGGGGCGGGCCCGCCTTCGCGGTGGCCCAGTCGACCCCAGTGCGCAACGCGTGGTCGAACCGGTGCACCCCGTGCAGCAGGGCGAGGGTGAGGGCCAGGGCCTGCTCCCCCACCGCGTACGCCATGGCGTCGCCGGCCTGGGTGACGCGTACCCCCCGGGCGAAGCTGTCCGCCGTGACGAACGGCTTCACCGATGCGCCGGTGTGGGCAAGCAGCCGAAGCCGGGGTGCGGCCGCGAGCACCGCGGTCGACAGCGGCGCGCAGCCCCAGCTCGTCACGACGACCTCCGCGTCGGCGACCAGCCTCGCCAGGACGGCCTCGTCGCCGAGGTCGGCGCCGGCCGGCGGCAGGCGCAGCCGGCCGAGCGACCCCAGGGCCTCCCACGCGGCGGCGTCGAAGAACAGCTCGCGCAGCGCCGGCGGCGCCGCCACCGCGATCACGCCCACGGCGCCCGTGCTCCCTCCGGTTCCGCCACGCTCCGCGCGCTCACCCCTTGATGCCCGACGTGGCGACGCCCTCGGTGAAGTACCGCTGCCCGATGAGGTACGCCATGAAGATCGGCACGAACGCGACCACCGACCCGGCGAGCAGCATGTTCAACGCCACGTTCTCCTGCTGCAGCGAGGCGATGCCGGTGGTGAGGGTACGCATGTCCAGGCTCTGCCCGACGATCAACGGCCAGAGGAAGTCGTTCCAGTGCCACAGGAACACGAAGACACCGAGTGTTGCGAGGATCGGCTTGATCAGCGGCAGCACGATCGAGACGTACACCCGCCATTCCGAGCAGCCGTCCAACCTGGCCGCCTCGAACAGCGAGTCGGGCAGCGAAGCGATGAACTGCCGCATGAGGAAGACCGCCTGGGCGTTGGCCAGGGTCGGCAGGATCATGCCCCAGTAGGTGTCCACGCCGTTGAGCTCGGAGATGATGATGAACGTCGGGATCATCGTGACGTGGTACGGCACCATCAGCATGGCGAGGAACGACCAGAACATCGTCTCCTTGCCGGGGAAGCGCTTCTTGGCGAAGGCGTAGCCGGCCATCGAGGCGAAGAGCAGCACGCCGACCACCGACACCACCGAGTAGATGAGCGTGTTCCCCATCCAGCGCAGCACGCTCTTGGCGCCGATCACCGTGTCGTACGCCTCGGTGGAGACCGGCCAGGGCAGCAGGCTGTCCGGGAACGTCACCGGTCCGGTCGGCTTGAACGACAGCACGACCATCGCGTAGAAGGGGAAGAGGGTGACGGCCGCGCCGATCAGCAGCAGCACGGTCCGCCCGACGAGCCAACCCCGGCTGGCTCGACCGGGCCGGTAGGGCCGCCGGGCGTTCTGCGGGATTGGTGGGGCGGGGACCGTGGTCGGCGGCGCGATGATGTCGGTCATTCTTCCCTCCCCAGGGTCAGGCGCTGGATGAGCGCCACGACGATGGTCATCACGAACAGGGCGACCCCGACCGCGCTGGCGTAACCCAGGTCGAAGTACTTGAAGCCCTGGTCGTAGAGCAGGTAGACGAGGCTGTAGCTGGACCGCACCGGACCACCGCCGGTCATCACGTAGATCATGTCGAAGACCTGGAACGAGATCGTGGTCTCGATGATGGCCACGAAGAACAGCGCCGGGCGGAGCTGGGGCAGCGTCACGTACCGGAACCGCTGCCAGGCCGACGCGCCGTCGGTGAGCGCCGCCTCCTCCAGCTCCGCCGGGATGTCCTGGAGTCGGGCGAGCAGGATGAGCATGCCGTAGCCGAAGCGGGACCAGACCGAGACCAGGACCAGCGCCGGGAGGACCAGCGCGCCGTCGGCGAGCCAGGACTGCGCGGGCAGGCCCAGCGCGCCCATGGCCCGCGACCATGGGCCGCCCTCGGCGAACACCCAGGAGAAGACCACGCCGGCCAGGACCAGGCTGGTCACCACCGGCAGGAAGAAGATGGAGCGGAAGACCTTGGAGCCGCGGAAGGCCCGCCGGGTCAGCAGCGCGATGCCGAGCGAGGCCAGGATGGACAGCGGTACGGACAGCGCGGTGAAGATGACCGTCACCCGCAGCGCGGACCAGAACGTCGGGTCGTCGACGAGGCGGCGGAAGTTCTCCAGCCCGACGAAGCCGGTCTCGCCGCCGATGGTGTAGTCGGTGAACCCGAGGACCACCCCGGCGATCGCCGGGCCGAACCGGAATATGGCGAAGAGCAGCAGGAACGGCAGGACGAACAGCAACGCCGTCCCGGCCTCGCGCCCTGACGGCCGGCGCAGGCGGCGGCGACGGCTCGCCGGGAGTGCAACCATCTGACAACCTTTCTCGGCAGCTCGCGGTGGGCAGGGTACGCCCACCGCGAGCCGCGCCAGCATCAGCCGAGCAGCGGGGCGGCGGCCTTCGCCGCGTCGTCGAGCGCCTGGTCCACCGACTTCTTGCCGAGGAGGGCGGCCTGGATCTCCGGGGCGAGGACACCCTGGACGTCCCGGGCCTTCTCGTGCAGCGGGCCGACGGTGGAGGTGACGACGTGCTTCTCCTGCTCACCGAGGACGGGGTCGCCGGCGTAGAGCGCGCCGGTGGACTTCTTCGGGGAGAAGAAGCTGGAGGCCACGTCGTACTTCTTGGTGTTCTCGGCGTTGGTCGCGAAGGCGATCCACTTGCCGGCGGCGTCCTTGCTCTTGGCGTTCTTGAGCATGGAGAGCGAGCCGACGGTGCCGTAGCCGATCTGCTTGGTCCCGGTGAAGTGCGGGACGACCTGGATGTTCTCCTTGCCCCAGAACTTCTCGACCTCCGTCAGCGGCACGTGCCAGACGCAGGCCACCTTGTTCTGCGCGATGCGGGTCTGCTCGATCGGCGGGGCAGTGGTGAGCAGGGTCTTGTCGACGTAACCGCCGTCGACGAGCTGCTTGGCGAAGGTCAGCGCCTGCTTCCCGGCGTCGCTGTTGAAGGCGACCGACTTGCCGTCCGGGCTGAACACGTCGCCGCCGGCCTGCCATAGCAGCGGGTAGAAGGTCTGGTTCAAGGTTTGCTTGGCGTCACCGGCGTACGCGGTCATGTCGTAGCCCTTGGCCTTGAACTTCGGGGCCATGGTGAGCAGGTCGTTCCAGCTGGTCGGGTAGGTCGTCTCGCCGACGGCGGCGAAGACCTTCTTGTTGCAGATCGGCGTGGCGGCGCTGGTGAGCACGGGGGCGCCCATCATCTTGCCGTCGATGGTCACCGACTTCACCACGTTCTCGTGGTAGTCGCTCTTGGCCGCGTCGTCGAGGTACTTGTCGACGGGCTCGATGTTGCGGGCGTACTTGGGCAGCTGGTCCGGGATCAGGTAGACGACGTCCGGACCCTTGTTACCGGCGATCGCGGTCGCCAGGGCCTGGTCGCGGTTGGCCCAGGGGAAGATCTCGGTTTTGATCTCGATGTCGGGGTTGGCCGCCGCGAACGCCTTGGCGGTCTCGTCCCAGTAGGCCCGGTGCTTGGCCTCGTCGAAGATCACCGGGTAGATCCACATCGTCACGGTCTTCTTGTCCGAGTCGCCGGAGCCGGACCCTCCACAGCCGGCGGCCGCGAGCGCGGCGACGAGCGCCACCGCAACGGCCGACAGGCTCTTCCGAACACGCATCTCGCATCCTCCCAGGGGAGCTAGGTTCGCAGTAGGTTAACTTACGGTCCGGGCCGATACTAGAGCTGACGAGTTTCAAGATCGCATCGTTACTGTTCCCTACGACCAGTCGCCCGATCGATCCACACCCCTAATAGCGAAGGGCTCCGATGAGCGTCTCTCTGGCCATCGTCGGCGCGGGCAGCCGCGGCAGCGCCTACGCGGGATACGCCGAACGCTGCCCGGACCGCGCCCACGTCGTCGCCGTCGCCGAACCGCGGTCCGGGCACCGGGACGCGCTAGCCGACCGGCACGGCGTGCCGGCCGACGGCCGGTTCCCGTCCTGGCAGGCCCTCGCCGACCAACCCCGGCTGGCCGACGCGGTGGTGGTCGCCACCCCCGACCGGGAGCACACCGGACCGGTCGCCCGGCTCGCCGACCTCGGCTACCACATCCTGCTCGAGAAGCCGATGGCGCCGATCGAGGTGGAGTGCGACGAGGTGGTCCAGGTGGCCCGGCGTACCGGGATCCTGCTGACGGTCTGCCACGTGCTGCGGTACACGCCCTACACGGCCGCCGTCAAGCGTCTGGTGGCCGCCGGCACCGTCGGACGGATCATCGGCGTCGAGCATCTCGAACCGGTCGGCTGGTGGCATTTCGCGCACTCGTACGTACGGGGCAACTGGCGCCGTGCCGACGAGTCGTCCGCCAGCCTGCTCGCCAAGTGCTGCCACGACCTGGACTGGCTGCGGTACGTCGTGGACGACGTGCCGGTGCGGGTGAGCAGCGTCGGCTCGCTGCACCACTTCCGCCCCGGGAACCGGCCGGAGGGTGCCGCCGACCGGTGCCTCGACTGCCGGGTGGAGGCGCGCTGCCCCTACTCCGCGACCCGCTTCTACGCGGAGTGCCTCGCCGACCCGCAACGGCGCGTCTGGCCGCTGTCGGTGGTGACCCGCGACCTCACCGAGGACGGCGTACGGCTCGCGCTGCGGGAGGGCCCCTACGGCCGGTGCGTGTATGCCAGCGACAACGACGTGGTCGACCACCAGGTGGTGACGGTGTCGTTCGCCGGCGGAGCGAACGCGACCCTGACGATGAGCGCCTTCACCCCGGCCGGGCACCGGCGCACCCGCATCATGGGCACACGGGGCTACCTGGAGGGTGACGGCGAACGGATCACGGTCACCGACTTCGTCACCGGCCGGACGACCACCGTGGACGCCACGGCCGGTGGCGCCGACGCCGGGTCCGGCCACGGCGGCGGCGACCACGGGTTGATGGCCGCGTTCGTCGAGGCGGTCGCGACTGGTGACCGGTCGCTGGTGCGCTCCGGGCCGCAGGAGTCGCTGGACAGCCACCGGATGGCGTTCGCGGCCGAACGCAGCCGGCTGGCTGGCGGGATCCCCGTCGAGCTCGACCCGGCGCGGTTCACGACCGAAGTGCCACGCCCCGCCCGTTGACCGGCACGACACCGGCCCGGACGACCACCGCCGTCCGGGCCCGCGACCGTCCCCCGATGTCTACCGGCCCACGCCGGTGCCCGCGGCCGTCGCCACGATCGCATCCTGCTCGGCGTCGGTGAGCGTGCCCGCGTCGACCAGGCCCTCGGTGACCGAGGCGACGTGCGCGACGAAGGCCCCGTGGTTGGCCCAGTCCGCCTCGTCGCGGATCAGGTCGTTCACCGTGCACCCGTCGTCGGCATACCGGTTGGCCACCCCCGAGTCGACGCCGTCGACGACCACCCGGGGCCGAAGGTCGGAGCGTGGACAGGCGTCCGCCTCCGGCACGTAGCGCAGCAGGTGGGATCCGTACTGGACTGCCCGGTTGGCTGCCTTGACCCCGTTGCGGAACCACAGGTTGCCCTGCTGGTCCTGGGTGAGCCGGTACGTCTGCGCGTCCCGGATGACCCGTACCGACCTCGACAGCGCGTCGATCTTCAGCAGGTACCCGTCGAGCGAGGCGTAGACATGCTCGTCGGCGGCGTTGACCACGAGTTCGTCCTGCACCCCGGAGTAGCCGCCCGGTACGTCGAGCCGATGCACCACGGTGCCGGTGGCCGGGTCCAGGATGAAGAGCTCACCGTCGGCGAGTCCCCAGATCATGCCGTCCGGGCCGGCGACGATCGAGGTGATCGCGTCGGCACCGGGCACGGGGGTGTACTCCGCGATCTTCTCGCCGGTGGCGAGGTCGGCGGTGAACACCTTCGCCTCGACCGCCCTCGGCTCGGTGCCTCCGCCGCCACTGACCGTCGTACCGGCCCAGAGCCGATCACCGACCACGGCCAGGGTGATGACGCCCTGGTCGGCGACGATGTCCCGATGCGTCGTGCGGGCGCCGGTCGCGGTGTCGTAGACGGTGAGCGCTCCGCCCCACAGTCCGTAGTCCGGCGTGCTGCCGACGTAGACCTTCGTGCCGGCCGAGGCGAACGCGATCGGGCGGTTCTGCCCGTCCGGCTGTAACCGGAACAGCTCCCGCGGATTCGTGCCGAGCCGGTACGGCCGCGACGGCTCGTACTCCAGCACCCCGCCGTACGGGTACACGCCCTGGTACATCTTCCCGCCGAGCCACCCGAAGCCGTCGGCCTGCCCGAGCCGGCCGAGATTGGTAGGCGTACCGGTGGCGGGGTCGAGCACGGTCAGGTTGCCGTTGATGTAGAGGTTGGTGTAGATCCGACCGTCCGGGCCGGCGCTGATGTTGTTGATGTCGAGGGCCTGCGGGGGGAACGGCAGCACGTACCGCTCGTTCGCGCCGGTGCCCGGGTCGTACCAGAGTGCCTGGCCCGCATAGTTGCCGATCGTCGCGTACAGCCGGTCGCCGAGGAAACCGAACCCGATCCCCGCACCGCCGGCGACCACCGGTTGGCCGGCGGCGTCGCGCACCGGGCCGTACGTGTCCGTCGGCACGTCGTAGCGCCAGAGGTCGTTGCCGGAGGTGAAGTAGACCGACCGCCCGTCGGGAGCGAGCGCCGAGGTGCCGCGGGACCCGATGGAGAATCCGTCGGCGAGCACCGCGCCGGTGTCGGGGTCGAGCACGAGCGCCTGCAGCTTGCTGCGTTTGACGAAGAGTTTCCCGCCGACCAGATTGATGTCGTAGGGGTGGCTGGGGTCCCCGCGCAGTGCCTCCGGCCAGATGTCCCGCTTCTCCCCCGTGGTCAGGTCGAGACGGATGAGATGGCCGCGGCTGCCGATCGCCGCCCACAGCACGTCGCGTGACTCGTCCACCGCGACGTCGATGACGTACTGCTCGCCGGGGAACATGCGACCGTGATCGCGGAAGCCCCCGTCAGGCGAGTAGGAGAAGACGTGCGCCCCGGGGTAGGTGCCGCCGTAGACCCGGCCGTCGGCACCGGGCCGGAGTCCGTAGAGCACGGTCTGTCCCGGCACCGGCGCACCGAGGTCGACGGTGGCCCGGGTGTCAGCGTCGTACGAATAGAGGTGCGCGTTGGGGTAGCTGCCCGCGTAGACCGTTCCGTCGGGCGTCTGGGTGATTCCCCAGGCGCCGGAGGAGTCCGGCAGGTAGGCGGTGTCGAGCAGTTCGCGGGTCACCGGGTCGGTGACGCTCAAAACCCCCGGCGAGCCCATCTGGACCCCGTAGGCGACCGGGCGGTCCCCCGCGCCGGTGCCGTAGTAGGTCTCGAAGACGGTCAGGGCGGTCTGCTGGACGCCGAAGTCGGTGGTGGAGCCGGGCCCCACATCCGCGGCGGGTTCGGCGGCCGCCACCGGGCCGGCGCCAGCCAGAAGAGCGGTGGCGACGGCGGCGGCGAGGCCACCTCGGACGGTACGGCTGGTCATCGGACCTCCGGTCGGGATGACAGGTGACGGATCACCCGGGTTCGGGTCTACACGCCGACGGCTGTGCGCGGCGGGCCCGGATGCAGGGATGCCGGCGACTCTATTACGGTCGCGCCCGGAATTCCATAGCCGACCATGAATCACACACCGCACCACTGGCGGGATCGAGGCACACCATCCTCCACCCCCGACACTCTTTGCCGCAAAACCCGCGGACCCCCTCGACGTGGCGAGTCGGATGTGATGGGCTGGTGTCCAATTACAGCCTGGGCCGAAATTGCCCCCCGCTCTCCCCCACCGGAGGCACTGTTGCGACGCAGAACCCTGACGGCGGTCCTCGCCCTGGCCGCCCTGACCTTCGCCCTACCGGTCGGCGCCGCGCAGGCCGACGAGCCGGCACCCGGCACCGTCACCGACCTCGGACCGGCGTCCGAGGTCACCTCGGTCAACGGCTCCGAGTTGATCAACGGCAGGATCTACACCGCCACCGGAGGCGTGTCGCCGGTCGTGGTCGGCGGGTACGACCTGACCACCCAGAAGATCGAGCAGCGCTACGAGCTGCCGACCGGGGGCGGCGCCTGGGCGACCGCCGCAGTCGGCACCGACCTGTACGTCGGCACGTACACCCCGGGCGACCTGTACCGCATCGACACGACCGGCACCGCCGTCACCAAGGTCGGCAGCGCCTCCCCCGACTCGTTCATCTGGGCCCTGGCCAGCGCCCCGGACGGCAAGGTCTATGGCGGCACCTACCCGGGTGGACGCGTCTTCGAGTACGACCCCGCGACCGGAGTCAAGCGGGACTTCGGCGCCGCGGTCCCCGGCGAGCAGTACGTGCGCAGCATCGCCGTCGACGAGACCACCATCTACGCCGGCGTCGGATCGCACGCCCACTTGATCGCCATCGACCGGGCCACCGGCGCGAAGCGGGAGATCCTCCCACCCGAGTTCGCCGACCGCACCTTCGTCGCCACGCTCACGCTGAAGGACGGCATCCTCGCCGCGGGACTGTCGGCCACCGGCACGATGCTGGTGATCGACACCGCCGACCCGACGAAGTACGAGGTCGTGGAGACCGGCGACAGCTACGTCACCGCGATCGCCGTCGACCCCGCCCGCAACGACGTCTACCTCGGCACCCGACCGTCCGGCACGTTACGCAAATACGACCGGGACACCCGGCAGCTCAGCACGCTCGCGGTGCCCTACGACGGGGCCTCGTTCGGGCGCATCTTCGTCGACGGCGACAAGCTGCACGGCGTGGTCACCAACACGGTGGTGACCTACGACCTGAACACGGGCGAGCTCACCGGGGTGGACCTCGGCCAGGCCGGGCTACCGCCCGCGCCGGAGCTGCCCATGGCCATCACCACCGACGGCCCCCGGGTGTACGTCTCCGGCAAGGCCGGTGTGCAGGTGCACGACCTTGCCGCCCGCACCTCGGTCCGCCGGTTCCTCCCGGGCGAGGCGAAGGCGATGACGCCGATCCGCGGTGACATCTGGATGTCGGTCTACACCCTGGCGTACCTGTTCCGGATGGCGCCCGACGGTGACCCGCAGCGGGTGACGACGATCGGCAACGAGCAGACCCGGCCGCTGGACGCGACGTACTCGGCGCCTGACAAGACGCTGGTGGTCGGCACGGAACCGGAGTACGGCCGCTACGGCGGAGCGTTGTCGCTGTACAACGTCGCCACCGGCGCGCTCGACGTGTACCGCGACATCATCCCCGACCACTCGGTACGCTCGGTCGCGACCCTCCCCGGTGCGGTGTACCTGGGCAGCAGCATCACCAACGGCTACGGCACCACGCCGCGGGCTACCGAGGCGCGGCTCGCCGGCTTCGACCTCGCCACCCGTACCAAGACCTGGGAGATCGTGCCGGTGCCGGGCGCCAAGCACATCGTCGACCTGGTCACCGTCGGACACCGCCTCATCGGAGTCACCGAGACCGGAGCCGTGTTCACCGTCGACAGCCGGACCCACGAGGTGACCGCGACCACGACGGTCGCCGGCGGACAGATCAAGATGATCCTGGTCGACGACGTCATCTACGGCACCAACGGCAAGGACCTCTGGCGGCTCGACCCGGAGTCACTGCAGGTCACCCCGTTCGTGACCGGGCTGAACGCCCAGTGGTACGGCGCCTCCGCGCTGCTCACCGCCGCCCCCGACGGGTCGGCGCTCTACGCGCTGCGCGGCCGGAACCTGGTCCGGATCGAGCTGTGAGGAGCATCGGTATGCGTGTGTCACGACGCGCCCTGCTGGCAGCCACCGGCGCCGGTCTCGCCCTGCCCCTGGTGGGCCGGGCGGGCCCGGCGGCCGCCGCCGGTACGGGCGAGATCATCGGCCTGGGGCCCGCAGTACTCGGCGCGCCGATCGTCGGCGCGGCGGTCCGCGGCGACCGGGGCTACGTGGTCACCCGCGGCCTGGTTCCCCCGATCCTCGGGGAGATCGACCTGGTCAGCGGTCGAGTGATCCGCAACGTGGAACTTCCCAGCGGCCAGGGCGGCTGGGGCGCGACGGTCACTGACGACACGGTGTACACCGGCATGTACCCGGTGGCCGACGTGCACCGAGTCGACCGGGCGACCGGAACGGTGACCAGCTTCCCCCGGCTCGGGAACGAGCAGTTCGCGTTCGACCTCGCCATCGCACCGAACGGCCGGATCTACGCCGGCACGTACCCCGGTGGGCGGGTGTTCGAGCTCGACCCGGACACCAACCAGGTCCGCAATCTGGGCGCCGCGGTGACCGGTCTCCGGTACGTCCGGTCCATCGCGGTCGATCCGGTCGGGATCGTGTACGCGGGAACCGGCACGGCCGCCCGGCTCGTCGCCATCGACCCGGCGACCAACAGCCGGACCGAACTGCTGCCGGCCGAACTGTTCGGCGAGTCGTTCGTCTACGAGGTCGCGGTCTCCCCCGAACTGATCGTCGCGGGTACCGAGCCCGGTGGCCGGCTGGCCGTGCTCGACCGGGCCGACCCGAGCCGGTACACGGTGGTGGCCTCCGGCGAACGGACGGTCGACGCCATCGTGATCGACGGCCGGACCGTGTACTTCACCGCCCGCCCGAGCGGCGCGTTGTACTCGTACGACGTGGACGCCGGGCGGCTGACCCGGCTCGGCATACCGGTACCCGGCGAGGAGACCCGCGGACTGTTCCTCCGGGACGGGTCGGTGCTCGGCGCGTCCGGCGGCGGCATGTGGTGGCGGTGGGCCGACGGGGGCGCCACCGTGGTCGACCTCCAGCAGGCCGGGCTGCGGCTCGGGCCGGAACCACCGCAGTCGGTGTCGGCCACCGGGGACGGCCGGGTCCTGGTCGGCGGCAATTTCGGTCTGGCGGTGCACGACCTACGCGACGGCGCGGTCAATCGAGTGCCGATGGGCGGTGAGGCGAAGTCGATGACGTCGGTGGGCGACCGGACGTTCATGGCCGTCTACCCGGGCGCGTTCGTCGACACGTACGACCACCACACCGGGGCCATCCGCCGTATCGGCGAGATCGGCGGATACTCCAACCGACCCCGGGACATGCACTGGGACGACGCCACGGAACTGCTCCTGATCGGCACCCGCAACCAGTACGGCCACACCGGCGGCGCGCTGGCCGTGGTGGATCCGGCCTCCGGCCGCATCGACGGCTATGAAGGACTGGTACCCGACCAGGCGGTCGGCGCGGTCACCGCCCACCATGGGGTGGCGTACCTGGGTACGGAGATCTCGGCGGACGGTGTCGCCCCGAGGGCCACCGAGGCCTTGGTGCTGGCGTTCGACCTGGCCACCCGGGAAGCCCTGTGGACCTGGAAGCCGATTCCCGGCGCCACGGCGTACGCCAGCCTGCACTGGCACCGGGGGCTGCTGTACGGCGTCACCAACACCGGCGTGCTGTTCGTCGGCGACCCGGCCAGCCGCACGGTACGGGCGACCGGCCAGGCCGCTCCCGGCCGGGTGGGCAAGTTCGCGCACACCGTCGGCCGGCCGACTCTGGCCACGACCGACGCAGTGCTGTGGGTCGACGCGGACGCCTCGACCAGAGCGGTGGTGACAGGGCTGGCCGCCGAGTGGTACAACGAGGCCCAGGTGGCGGTGGACGGCCGCACCGGGGATCTGTTCACGCTGCGCCGCAGGGAACTCGTCCGGATCGACCAGGACTGACCGACGACGTAGACACGACGATGGGCCGGCGTACCCGCCGGCCCATCGTCGTCTGCTGGGAACTGGTGTCCGCTCAGCCGCTCACGGTCAACCGGTCACGGTCACCCGGTACAGCTCCGGGCCGTCGCCGAGGAACAGCCGTCCGTCCGGGTGCACCGCGAGGAACTCGGCCGGCCGGTCCAGCAACTGCGTCGAGGCGCCGGTCGAGGCGTCCAGCCGGAACAGCAGGTGGCCGCCGACCAGCGCGTACAGCGTGTTGCGGGCGGCGTCGTAGCCGAGCCGCGCCCGGCTGCCGGACACGCCCGGCGTGAGCTGGATGCGCTGGACCACCGTGCGGGAGGCCACGTCGACGGCGAAGAGCTGCCCGCCGGCGAGCCCCCACAGCAGCCCGGACCGGTCGACGACCAGCGCTGGGATGGCCTTCGCTCCGGGCACTGGGGTGATGTCGAACGCCTTGCTGTCGGTGGCGATGTCCCAGCCGAACAGTCGGGCCTCGGTCTGGGTCGGCGGCGGCACGGTGTACCCGCCGTCGATCGAGGTGCCGCCGAGGATCAGACCGCCCGCGTACGCCAGGCTCACGATCGACGAGTCCGTCACCACCGGCCGGTGCACGGTCGCCGCCCCGGTCGCCTTGTCCACGATGGCCAGCGCGCCGCCGAGGGTCGTGTTCGGCATCGTGCCATAGGCGACCTTCTCCCCGGCATCGGTCAGCGCCCGCGCCCGCACCTGGTCGTAGGACTTCAGGTCGAGCAGCTTGACCGGGTTGTCCGAACTGCCGGGCAGGCCGGGCGAGTACTCCGGGCTGCTCCACTGCCGGCCCGGGTCGTACCGGTACAGGCGCGAATCCGGGTACGCCCCGAGGTAGACCTGACCATCTGTCTCGAGCACGCTCTCCACCTGGGCGAAGCGTTGGAAGTCCGCCTTGCCGGTGTCCGCGTCGATCCGGGCGAGGCCGCCGTTGAGGTAGCCGCCGGCGTAGACGGTGCCGGACGGGCCGACGTTCAGCGCCGCCAGGGGGATGGGCTCGCCCGGCACGTCGGTGCGCACCACCTCCGACCGGCCGGTCAGCGGGTTGTACCGGAACATCTCGCCGCGCCAGAGCAGTCCGACCAGCGTGCGCCCCGGCCACCGCGGGTCGGCGAGAGTGACCCACCCGATCCCCCGGTTGTTGACCACCCGGCCGGGGAACACCACCCCGGTGTCGGTGAATGCGCCCGTCTCGGGCCGGTATCCGGTGAGCCGGCCGGCGCGCGTGAAGTAGACCAGGCCGCCCGGACCGGGCTCGGAGACGTCCAGTCCGGCCACATTGTCGACCAGGTCGGTCCACTGCCGGCGGCTGATGTCGTACACCCCGAGGCGGCCGTTGATGGCCGAGCCGAACCGGGCGTACACCCGGCCGTCGTACGCGTTGAGGTCGTACACCGTCTGGCCGGTGCCGCTGCCGATCCCGTCCGGCAGCGGTAGCTCACGACGCTCGCCGCTCACCTTGTCGATCTCGAACAGGTGCGCGTCCGGCTGGGTGCCGGCGTAGATCTTGTCGCCGGTGACCGCGAGGCTGCGGACGTACTGCGTTCCGGGGAGCACCTGGCCGTAGTCTCGAGTCGCGCCGGTGGCGGGGTCGTAGGAGAACACCCGCGCGCCGGGGAAGGTGCCGCCGTGGACGGTGCCGGCCTCGTCCACGGCGAGCCGCCAGATGTACGTCTCCGACGGCAGCGGCCGCCCGAGGTTCTCGACCGGGCTGTCCGGGCCAGGCCTGCGCCGGTACAGGTCGCCGGTGCTGTACGCGCCGACGTACACCGTTCCGTCCGGTGCCGCGGCCACCGCGTACGAGCCGGGCGCGCCGGTCAGCTCCTGGACGGAGACCGTCCGACCGGTGGCCGGATCGATCGCCGCCAGCCGGGCCGGCTCACCGGAGACCGCCGACCAGAGCAGCGGCTTTCCCTTCGGTCCGGGCGCGACCGTGCCGCCGATCAGCAGGACGTCGCGCAGCGGAATACCCAGGCTGTCGACGGTGACCGTGGGTGCGGCCTGCGTCGAGGCGTCCGCCGGCCCGAACACCCGTGGCGTGCGCGGACCTTCGGCCGCGGCCGGCAGTTCGCCGAGCACTGTGCTGCCCAGCGCGGTCAGTGCCGTGAGTTGGATGACATTCCGCCGTTTGAAGTACGTCATGTGGTGAACCCTCCGAGGCTGAGGCGTGCCGGGAACCCCTTCCCCGGTACGCCGGTATGGACGTTCGGGTCAGGCCGGATTCAGCGCCGTGAGCAGATGCGCCACGATGTCCGCGACCGCGTCGCGGGCCGGCCGCAGGTACGTTCGCGGATCCACCGGAGGGTCGGGCCGAGCCAGGGCGTCCCGGACAGCCCCGGTGTACGCGAGATTCAGCGCCGTGCCGATGTTGATTTTGACCATGCCGTGCGCGACGGCGGCGCGCAGCTGGTCGTCCGGCACTCCCGAGGACCCGTGCAGGACCAACGGCACCGGCACGCTGTCGCGCAGCTGCGCGACGAGGCTGAGATCGAGGGCGGCCTCCCTGACTGTCATCGCGTGCGAACTGCCCACCGCCACCGCGAGCGCGTCGACGCCGGTCGCGGCCACGTAGGACTGCGCCTGGCACGGGTCGGTCCGCGCCCCGCGAGCGTGCGCGCCGTCCTTGCCGCCGATCTCACCCAGCTCGGCCTCCAGCCACAGTCCCTGCCTGTGCGCCCAGCGGGCAACCGCGCACGTGGCGGCGACGTTCTCCTCGTACGGGCGGGTCGAGGCGTCGAACATGACGGAACTGAAGCCGGCGTCGGCCGCCTGGTACAGCAGGGACTCGTCCGCGACGTGGTCCAGGTGCAGGGACACTGGTACCCGCGCCTGCGTGGCGATCTCGCCGAGGGCCGCGGCGAGGGGACGTACCCTCCCCAGGTGGAATCGGACGGCGTTCTCGCTGACCTGGAGGACCACCGGCCGGTCCACCCGCTCGGCGCCCGCGACGATCGCCTCGGCGTGTTCGAGTGTGATGACGTTGAACGCGCCGACTCCGCTGTCGGCAGCGGCGGCGGCCGCGACGATCTCGCCGGTGCTGGCTCGCATCCCTAGACCTCCTCGACGTGCACCAGGTCGCGAAACCGTCGGTAGGCGTCCCGGTCGACCTCACCGGCCACCGGGCGCAGCACCGCCGCGGCCGACAGCGCCACCGCGTCGGCAAGCCGCTCCGGCCAGCCGTTCCCGGCGACGAGCCCGCGCACGAGTGCGGCGACGCACGCGTCCCCGGCGCCGGTCGGGTTGCCGGTCAGCGGCTCCGGCGGGCGGGCCACCCACCGACGGTCCGGCGTCGACGCGAGCAGGCCGTCCGCACCGGCCGACACGACGACGGCCCCGGCACCCGCGGCCAGCAGAGACCGGACACCTGCCCAGATGTCCTCGTGATCCGTGGCCGCCGAGAGTTCTGCCCGGTTCGGCTTGACGACGGCGGGTCCGGCGGTGACGCCCAGGCGCAGCGCGGAGCCGTCGGCGTCGAGCACTGCCAATACGCCGGCATCGCGGGCGGCGGAGATCAACCGCGCGTAGCCGTCCTCCGGCACCCCGGCAGGTGCGCTGCCCGAGAGCACCACGGCGGCCGCGTCGGGGAGCATGCCACGGTATCGGCGCAGGAAGGTTTCCCACTCGTCCGCATGCACCCGGGGTCCGGGCTCCCAGAAGCCGGTCGCGTCGCCGGCCGCCCTGTCGACCACCGCCAGCGTCCGCCGCGACTCGCCGGCCACCGCCACGAGCTGCTCGGTGATCCCCGCGGCCACGACGTCCCGCCGGATCCGGTCACCGGTACCGCCGCCGGCGAGCCCGGTCAGCACCACGTCCTCGCCGAGGGAGTGCAGGACCCGGGCCACGTTCGTCCCCTTGCCCCCGGCGTGCTCGGCTGTCGAGGTGACCCGGTTGCCCGCATGCCAACGGACCTCGTCGACCACATAGGTGACATCGAGCGCGGCATTCAGCGTGACGCAGAGAATCATCGGGGGTCAGTCGTTGAGATCGAGCTCAGGCCCGGCCCCATCCGGTAGATCTCGCCGTCATCCGCGACAGCGGCGCTCAGAGCAGGCAACGCGGCCCACCCGAGAGCGGCCGGGCCACCCCCGAGCACCGCCCGGCGGGTCACCGACGGGGCGACGCCAGGTTGCCGGGGCGAGGAATCGTTCATGTCGTGGCCTCTTTCGCTCGGAGGCGGGACCGGCCGGCGCCGATCGGTTGCGGTCACGAACTGTGGACCTCCCGGCACACGTGCACGCCGTCGGTCGAACGGCAGGCGTGGCATGTCCCTGAATTACGGGCCTGGCCGTAAACTAGCAGACAGGTCGCGGTGACTCAATGCTCAGATCAGTCCCACCGGATGGCGTCTTGCCCACAGTCACTCCCCCTCGCCGACGGATGTCCGGCATGGCGCCCGTCGCCGCCGACACTGATCCACACCGTCATGATCCGCTTCGTGGGGACGCGGGCGACGTAGAGCACCTCGTCGCCGTCGAGGATGGACATCGAGCAGGACTCGCGGCCACGTTCACACGGCCTGCCTGCCGTCGAGGGCGCTGCCGGTCGCGAGACCGAGACGGTTGACCGCCGCGGTGACGAGTTCGTCCGGTGGCAGCGAGACGTCGAGCACCAGGCCGGACTCGTCCGGCCCGAGCCGCTCCAGGATCGCCGTCTGGGAGTCCAGCAGGCTCGCCGGCATGTAGTGCCCAGCGCGCCGGGTCATCCGGTCCCGGATCACGTCAACCGACCCGTGCAGGTGGACGAAGTCCACACCCGGGGGGCCCTGCCGAAGCAGGTCGCGGTAGGACCGCTTCAGCGCCGAGCAGGCCAGAACGGTCGACAGGCCCTCGGCGTAGCGGGCGGCCATCCAGTCGGCGAGGTTGCGCAGCCAGGGCAAGCGGGCGGCGTCGTCCAGCGGTACGCCGGAGCGCATCCGCGCCACGTTGGACTCGGAGTGGAACTCGTCGGCCTCGGCGAACCTCAGCCCGGTCAGCTCACTGATCCCCCTGGCCACGGTCGTCTTGCCGGCACCGGACACGCCCATCACCACGACGTGCCGGGTCGGCCGCCGGCCGTCGTGTGCGGAGGGGCGCCGGTCACCAGTCATGGATGGTGCCGTCCTTGAGCCGGTTGAACGGCAGGTACGCCGGCACGTACGGGAACCGCGCAGCGGCCTTCTCGTCGAGTTCCACGCCGATGCCGGGCTGCTCGCCGGGGTGCAGGTAACCGTCGGCGAAGGTGAACGACTGCCGGAACACCTCGTTGGTGAGCGGCCCGTGCTGCATGTACTCCTGGATGCCGAAGTTGTGGATGGCCAGGTCCAGGTGCAGCGCGGCGGCCATGCCGACCGGTGAGATGTCGGTCGGGCCGTGGATGCCGGACTTGATCTGGTACTGGGCGGCGAAGTCGAGCAGCTTGCGCATGGCGCTGATCCCGCCGGTGTGGGTGACGGCGGACCGGACGTAGTCGATCAGCTGTTCCTGGATGAGGGTCTGGTAGTCCCATACGGTATTGAAGACCTCGCCGATGGCCAGCGGGGTGGTGGTGTGCTGGCGGACCAGCCGCAGCGCCTGCTGGTTCTCCGCTGGTGTGCAGTCCTCCAGCCAGAACAGGTCGTACGGTTCGAGGGACTTGCCCAGTTTGGCGGCTTGGATCGGGGTCATCCGGTGGTGACCGTCGTGCAGCAGCGGCAGCTCGGGGCCGAACTCGTTGCGGACCGCCTCGAACACGCCGGGCAGATGGCGCATGTAGGAGCGGGTGTCCCAGTCCTCCTCGGCCGGCAGCGGGGTGCGTTGGGCGGGTTCGTAGTCGTACCGCTTGCCATCTGCGCTGGGCTGCGCGGCGACTCCGTACACGGCGTTGATGCCGGGCACGGAGGTCTGGACGCGGATCGACCGGTAGCCGAGTTCGAGGTGCGCGCGGATCGAATCGAACAGCTCGGGGGTGTCCCGGCCGGAGGCGTGCCCGTAGGCCATGATGCCGGTGCGGGACGCGCCGCCGAGCAGCTGGTAGAGGGGCATGCCGGCGGCCTTGGCCTTGATGTCCCAGAGGGCGACGTCCACGGCGGCGATGGCGGCCATGGTGACCGGTCCGCGCCGCCAGTACGCTGAGCGGTACAGGAACTGCCAGGTGTCCTCGATGCCGTGCGGGTCCCGCCCGATCAGCAGGGGGACGACGTGGTCGGCCAGGTAGGAGGCGACCGACAGCTCCCGCCCGTTGAGGGTGCCGTCTCCCAGGCCGGTGAGGCCCTCGTCCGTGGTGATCTTCAGGGTGACGAAGTTCCGGTCGGGGCTGGAGACGATGACGTCCGCCGCGATGATCTTCACGCAGGTGCCTTTCTTGCAGGTCGTGCTCAGCGAAGGGTGCTGCCGGGCTGCAGGTCGTCCAGGAGGGATAGTTCGTCACGGCGCGGCAGGGCCTCCCAGTCGCCGTGACCGGCGACGGCGAAGGCGCCGAGGGTGACCGCGCGGCGCAGCCGCCCGGCCAGCTCAAGTCGGTCGAGGTGACCGGAGAGGTAGCCGGCGGTGAAGGCGTCGCCCGCGCCGACGGTGTCCACCGCCGTGACAGGCAGCGCCGCCGCCTGCCGGACGCCGTCGCGGGTGTACGCCCGGGCGCCGTCGGCGCCGAGCTTGACCAGCACGGTCTCCACCCCGCGCGCCAGCAGGGACGCCACGACCATCTCCTCGTCCGCGCCCGGTTCGCCGACGAGGTCCAACTCGTCGCTGGAGGCGACGACGACCGAGGTGTGCCCGGCGAGCGGGGTGAGCACCGCCCGGGCGGCGTCCCGGGTCCAGAGCCGGGCCCGGTGGTTGACGTCGAGGCAGACCAGCGCCCCGGACCGGGACGCGGTTTCGGCCGCCCACCGGGTGGCCTCGCGGGCGCTGTCGGAGAGCGCCGGGGTGATGCCGGTCAGGTGCAGCACGCGGGTGCCGGCGGCCAGGGCCGGGCGCAGGTCCTCGACGGACAGCGCGGACCCGGCCGAGCCGGCGCGGTGGTAGCGCACCCGGGTCAGGTCGGCGGTACGCCGTTCCAGGAACATCAGTCCGGCGGGCCGCTCGGGATCCCGGGTCACGTGGTCGACGCCCACGCCCTCGGCGCGCAGCTGCCGCAGCAGGTACCCGCCGAGCTCGTCGTCGCTGATCCGGCCGGCCCAGGCCGTCCGGTGGCCGAGCCGGGCCAGCCCGATCGCCACGTTGGACTCGGCGCCGGCCAGGTGCATGGTCAGGGCGCCGCCGGCGGCCAGCGGCCCGGCCGCCCGCAGGGACACCAGCGCCTCGCCGAAGGTGAGCAGGTCGACGGCGGTCATGACGGCGTGACCCGGGTCGCCGCCAGGTAATCGCGGGCGCGGGCGCGCAGGGCCTCGAGGTCGCCGCCGGAGGCGGCGTCGCCGACCAGCGGCCCGCCCACGCCGACGGCGATCGCACCGGCGGCGAGGTAGCCGGGCAGCTCCGCCAGGCCCACCCCGCCGACCGCGACGAACGGGATGTCCGGGAACGGGTCGCGCAGCGCCTTCAGGTACGCCGGCCCGCCCAGCGATGCCGGGAAGAGCTTCACGGCGGCCGCCCCCGCCCGGACGGCCGCGTACGCCTCCGTGGGGGTGAGCGCCCCGGCGGCGACCGGAAGTCCGCGGCGGACCGCCTCGGGGATGGAGTCGACGACGGCCGGGGTGACGACGAACTGCGCGCCGGCGGCGGCCACGTCGGCGACTTCGCCGGCGGTCAACACCGTCCCGGCGCCGACCAGGGATCCGGCGGGCGCGGCCGACCGGATCGCCTCGATGGCGTCGAGAGCGCCGGGCGTGGTCAGGGCCACCTCCACGATCCCGACGCCCTCGTCCAGCAGTGCGGCGCCGGTGGCGATCGCGGCGGCGGTGTCGGTACCGCGGATGACCGCCAGTACGCGGGTGGCGGCGAGTTCGGTGGTGAGGTCGAGGGTCATGGTCACCATTCCGCGTAGGAGCCGTCGGAGTGCCGCCACATGGGGCTGCGCCAGGCGTGGCCGCGCTTGTCGGCCGCGCGTACCGCCTGCTCGTCGATCTCGATGCCCAGCCCCGGGGCGGTGAGCCGCTCCACGTGCCCGTCGACGAAGGTCAGCGGCGTCTTGTCCAGGCAGTAGTCGAGCACCTCGGCGCCGAGGTTGTAGTGGATGCCGATGCTCTGTTCCTGGATCAGGTAGTTCGGCGTGGCGAAGCCGACCTGGAGGCAGGCCGCGAGGGCGATCGGCCCGAGCGGGCAGTGCGGGGCGAGCTGCACGTCGTAGACCTCGGCGAGCGCGGCGATCTTGCGTACCTCGGTGATGCCGCCGGCGTGCGAGAGGTCCGGCTGCGCGACCGCGATCCCGGCCTGGAACACGGGCAGGAACTCCTGCCGGCTGTAGAGCCGCTCCCCCGTCGACACCGGCGTGGTGGTGGACCGGACGAAGTCGCCGATCAGGTGGGAGTTCTCCGGGACGACCGGCTCCTCCAGGAAGAACGGCCGGTACGGCTCCAGCAGCGGCGCCACCCGGCGGGCGTTGGCCAGGGTGAACCGGCCGTGGAAGTCGACGGCGACGTCGCGGTCGTCGCCGAGCACCTCGCGGGCGGCGGCCACCCGGGCCACCACGCCGTCGAGCTCGGCGACCGAGGCGATCGGGCTCATCCGGCCGGAGGCGTTCATCTTGACCGCGGTCAACCCCGCCTCGACCTGGGCGGCGATATGGTCGCGGACCTCGCTCGGCTCGTCGCCGCCGACCCAGCCGTACACCCGGATCCGGTCGCGGACCGGACCGCCGAGCAGCTGGTGCACCGGGGCGCCGAAGTGCTTGCCGGCGATGTCCCACAGCGCCTGGTCGAGCCCGGACACGGCGCTGGCCAGGATCGGGCCGCCTCGGTAGAAGGAGCCCTTGGTCATGACCTGCCAGTGGTCCTCGATCCGCAGGGCGTCCCGGCCGATGAGCAGTTCGCTGAGCTGTTCCACGGCGGTGCGGACGGTCTCGGAGCGCCCCTCGCAGGTGGCCTCGCCCCAGCCGACGATCCCGGAGGAGGTCTCGACGCGGACGAAGAGCCACCGGGGTGCGACGAGGAAGGTCTCGATGCGCGCGATTGTCGTCATGACTGCTCAGCCCTTCGTCGCGCCGGCGGTGAGTCCGGAGACCACGTACTTCTGCACGAACAGGGCGATCAGCATGATCGGCAGGGTGACGACGGTGGCCGCCGCCATCAGGCCGCCCCAGTCGATGCTCGCGTAGCCGACAAAGTCGAAGATCGCGACGGGCAGCGTCTTTGTGTCCGCGCCGGAGAGCACCAGGGCGAACATGAAGTTGTTCCAGGAGAAGATGAACGACAGGATGCCGGCGGTGGCGATGCCCGGCACGGACAGTGGCAGGGTGATCCGGCGGAACGCGCCGATGTGGGTCAGCCCGTCGACCAGCGCCGCCTCCTCGAGTTCCTCCGGCAGGCTGTCGAAGTAGCCCATCATGATGTAGACCACCAGCGGCAGCGACACGAACATGTGGCTGAGGATGAGCACGCCGAACCCGCCGACCATCTGCAGGTTGGAGAAGAGGTAGTACCAGGGCACCAGCAGCGAGACGCCGGGGATGACCCGCGCCATGAGCACCACGAGCGCGGACTTCTTCATGTTGAAGCGGCTCATCGAGTAGGCCGCCGGCACGCCGAGGATCAGCGAGAGCACGGTGGCCGCGAAGGCCACCCAGAGGCTGTTGCCGATGAACTGGACGTAGTTGGCCTGCTTCAGGACGTTGGCGTAGTTGTCCACGGTGGGCGAGAAGACGAGCGCCTTGCCCGTGTCGTAGATGTCGACGTTGGTCTTGAAGGACGCGGCGATCATCCACAGCAGCGGTGCGAGCAGCGCAATCACCACGACGGCGAGCGCCACGACGCGGAAGATCCGGTAGGCGGGGCGGTCCTTCATCGCTGCGCCTCCTTCCTACGGGACGTCAGGGTCCACATCGATCCGATGATGATCAGGAAGAAGATGATGAGGACAGTCGATGAGATGCCGTACTCGTTGTAGTCGAAGCTCAGGCCGTAGGCGTACACGTTGAGCGTCTCGACCTCGTGGAACGAGCCGCCGCCGCGGCCCTTGGTGGCGTAGAGGATGTCGAAGGTCTTCAGCGCGTCGATGCCGCGCAGCAGGATCGCGACGATCACGGTGGGCATCATCAGCGGCAGGGTGACGTGCCGGAACCGCTGCCAGGTGCTGGCGCCGTCGATGCGCGCCGCCTCCTGGGGCTCGTCGGAGAGTGACGTCAGGCCGGCGAGCAGGATCAGCACGACCATCGGGGTCCACTGCCAGATGTCGATGAAGATCGTCGTGGGCAGCGCCGAGTGCTGGCCGGCGAGCCACGGCTGCGGGCCGATGCCGATCCAGCCGAGCACCTGGTTGGCCAGACCGATGTTCGGGTCGAAGATGAGCCGCCACATCATGCCGACCGCGACCGGGGTGGCGACGAGCGGCATCAGGATGGCGACCCGGACCCACTTCTCACCCCGGAACGGCCGCCACAGCAGCAGCGCGACCGCCATGCCGAGGACGACCTCGAACAGCAGCGCGACGACGGTGAACGCGGCGGTACGCCCGACGGCGGGCCAGAACCGGTCGGTGTCCGAGAGCACCTCGACGTAGTTCTGGAAGCCCACGAACTCGGACTCGGCCCGCACCGATCCCTCGGCGTCGGTCAGGCTCAGATAGCCGGTCCAGGCCAGCGGGAAGACGATCAGCGCGGCGACGAACACCATGGCAGGCGCCGCAAAGAGCCACTTGCGATGGTCGTTGGCCCAGCGGGCCCAGCCGGGCGTGTCCGGGGTGGCGGAGGCGCCGCGGGGCGGTCTGGTGGGGGTGGTGACTGCTGCCATGAGATCTCCCGGGGTGGGCGGGCCGGCCGGGGTGGGGGAGCCGGACCGCCCCCCACCCCCCGCGCGGGGTACATGGGCGCCGCGTCCAGGCACATCAGGAAACCCGCGGTGGGGGGGTCGGCCGCGGCCGCC
>NZ_JBNCLC010000023.1:47996-95204 GCF_049844475.1 Micromonospora sp. DT47
GTACGGAAGCAGTCCACACACGGACCCTCGGCGGTCTCTTCGACTCATCTCCGAGCCCACGAGTGCGTAACCAGGGACGCGGAGGCCAGCTGCAGGGTGTCCTGCGGGGGGGGCGGGGGGGGGGGGGGGGCGGGCGGGGGTGGCGGCGCCGGACGGCCCGCCACCCCGCGCTCGGCTTACTTGGCCTCGTCGTCCAGGAACTTCTGGAACGCCGCGTTGGCGGTGTCGGCCGCGGCCGCCGCGTCCTTGCCGGCGATGGCGTCGACGATCGGCTGGCCGACGATCTCCCGGGCCTGGGCGACCTTGTTCACCAGCGGGCGGTCGTGACCCACGCCCGCCTTGGTGCTCGCCGCGATGGCCTCCACGAGGTCCTTCGGGTAGGTCGCGGTGCCCTCCGGGTTGGCCCAGACCGAGGTACGCGCGCTGGGCACGCCGGACTTCTGCTGCGCGAGCGTCTGCTCCTTACCGGTCGCCCACTCGACGAACTTCCAGGCGTTGCCCTGGTTCTTGGAGCTGTCGTTGATGCCCAGCGCCCAGGAGGGGATGTTGTAGGGCTTCGAACCGGCGGGGCCGGCCGGGAACGGCGCGAAGCCGACGGTGTCGGAGACCTTCGACTTGGCCGGGTCGGTGGCGTTCTTGTAGAGCGAGTTGGCCTCGGTGTAGAACGCCGCCTTGCCCTGGGTGAAGATGGCCATCGCCTCGGGCCAGCTCATGTCGGTGCTGACGTTCGCCGGGCCGTTGTCCCGGATGAGGCCGCCGTAGAAGGCGTACGCCTGCTTGGCCGCCTCGGTGTTGACGGTGGCCTTGCCGCTGCCGTCGACGAAGTCACCGCCGAAGCTGTAGAGGAAGCTGGAGAACTGGGTGACGGCCGGCGACTTGCCGGTACGGGCCACGAAGCCCGCGACACCCGGGTCGGCGGCCTTGATCTTGGTGGCGGCCGCCTTGAGCTCGTCGAGGGTCTTCGGCGGGGCGGTCAGGCCGGCCTTGGCCAGCAGGTCCTTGCGGTAGTAGAGGACCTCCTGCTCGGTGATGATCGGGACACCGACCGACTTGCCCTCGTACGAGGTAGCCTCCACCGGCCCTGCCTGGAAGTCGCTGAAGTCCCAGTCCTTGTTGGATTTGACCTCGTCGGACAGGTCGGCGAGGTACTTGTTCTTGGCGAACAGCTTCCCCTCCTGCAGGGGGCGGTACATCATCACGTCGATGTCGCTGGAGCCCGCGTTCAGCTTGACGTTGTACTGGTCGGAGAGCTGGTCCTCGCCGAGCTGGGTGATCTCGACCTTCAGGCCGGTCTCCTTCTCGAACTCAGGCAGGGCCTTCTTGATGTTGTCGGTCCACACGTGGTTGGCCAGGGTCACGCGGACGGTCTTGGAAGCGCCGCTGTCGTCGCCACCGTCGCCGCAGGCGGACAGGCCCATGGCGACAACCACGGCCAGAGAAGTGCCGATTATCGATCGACGTCGCACGTCCATCTCTCCTTCTGTCGTGGCCGCCACCTCGGGGGGAAGAGCGCCACACCGTTGTAACGTCTGTTTATCGCCCGGATGTTAGGGCTAAAAAGCCGACTTATTCAAGACCTGATCTTCAACTGATATGCTCCGACGCGTGGATCAGTCCTCTCCAGAGGCCGCAGCCGCCCAGCAGGCCCCTGCCGAGGCCGGGCTGCACGCACGCGTCCTCGACCACCTCGGCACCGCCATCTGCGGTGGCGAGGTCGCGGCGGGAAGCGTGCTCAACATCGACGACCTCGTCGACCGGTACGCCGTGTCCCGCTCCGTGATTCGCGAGGTCCTGCGGGTGCTCGCGTCCATGGGATTCGTCGAGACCCGTCGCCGGGTCGGGGTGATGATCCGCCCGGCGGACCACTGGAACGTCTTCGATCCGCAGGTGATCCGCTGGCGGCTCGCCTCGGCCGGGCGGATGGCGCAGATGCGCTCGATCACCGAGCTACGTACCGCCGTGGAGCCACACGCCGCCTGGCTGGCCGCCCACCGGGTCGATCACGATGAGGCGAGCGACCTCGTCGGGCTCGCCGCCAAGATGTGGGCCGCCGGCAAGGCCGGCGACGGGGAGCGCTTCCTCAACCTGGACATAGAGTTCCACCGGCGGGTGCTGCTCGCCTCCGGCAACGAGATGTTCGTCAAGCTGCAGCAGATCGTCGCCGAGGTGCTCACCGGCCGGCACCACTACCACCTGATGCCGCACTACCCCGACGAGCAGGCCCTGCAACTGCACGCCGACGTGGCGCAGGCGATCCAGCGGCACGACGGCGAACGGGCCAGGCACGCCATGGTGCAGATCATGGAGCAGGCTTTTGACGAGATGAAGGCCATGTGGGAACAGGAGCGAACCACGGAGCCCGGCCCGGCCTGACCACACCGTCATGACGCCGCGCCCGGCGCGCCCCTGGCTGACCCGCGGACGGCGGGTCAGACGCCGCGGGTGCGGGGCCGACCGGTGGACCGGCGCGACAGCGAACTCGGCGCGTTGACGCCCGCGTTCTCACTGACGCTGATGCCGAGCCGCTCGACCAGTTCGCCGCCGAGCCACCCGGTCACCCCGACCAGGATGATGCCCGCGAAGCTGCAGATCAGGGCGAGGGCGTTCGGGTCCCAGTTGTCCGCGGCCCGCCGCAGCAGCCAGCTCACCGCGAACAGCAGCACGACCACGACGTTGCCGACACCGTGCACCGCACCGACCCGCTTGGCGCGCGTACCGGCGGGGATGGCCCGCCAGTCGATCAGGCCGAACACCGCGGCGACGAGGCCGCCGATGACGCCGACCCCGATCGTGTACGCCGCGGAGATCTGAAAGCCCGCCCGGTCGGTGATCAGGTACAGGACGTCGAAGATCACCGAGGTGGCGAGCAGTCCCAGCGGAAACACGATCATGATGGGGTGGATCCCGTGGCCCATGGCCTTGGCTCGGCTTTCCATGGCAAGCCCTCCCTGTCTCCCCCCAGGCGGGCGGCGGGTTCCCTGTCCCGGCGCTGTTACACCTCCTACCGTGGGGCCGCCATCCGGGCAGGTGGCGCGGCAGGGCCGACCGGCGGGTCAGGACCGGTGACGGCGGGTGGACATGGCCTGCAGCGTGGGGCGGCGGACCACCGCGATCCGGTCACCACGCGCGCGGACCGTGGTCCGGCCGCCACGCCGGCGTCGGACGGTGAGGTCGACGGTGGCGCCACCGACCTGCACACCCTCCAGCCGGAGGTCCGGCAGCCACTCGGGCAGGTGTGGATCCACGAAGATGGTCCGCAGCGGTGCGGCCGGGCGCAGCGCCAGCAGCGCCTGCACCAGCGCGATGATGGAGCTGGCGGACCATGCCTGCGGGGAGCAGGAGTTCGGATAGACGCCGGGGTGCGGGTGGGCGTCGTCGCGCGGCAGACCGCTGAGCACCTCGGGCAGGCGGTGTTCCTCGAAGAGCGCTGCCGCGGCGAACATCCCCTCGGCCAGTTGGTGCAGGTGTTCCCAGCAGCCGTACCGGGCCAGGCCGAGGCCGATCGTGCCCGCCTCCACTGGCCAGACGCTGCCCCGGTGGTAGCTGAAGGGGTTGTATGCCGGGTGCACGGCGGAGAGGGTACGCACACCCCAGCCGCTGAACATGTCCGGCGCGAGCAGCCGGCGGGCCACCACGGGGGCGACCCGGGGCGGCACGATCCCGGTGGCGAGCAGGTGGCCGTCGTTGGAGTTGACCGACCGGACCGGCCGCTTGTCCGGCCCGAGCGCCATCGCATAGCAGCCACGGCCGGGAAGCCAGTAGGCGCGGTGGAAACGACGGCGCAACCGGTGGGCCCGGGCCAGGAGGGCGGCGCCCGTGGCCGGGTGGCCGGTCGCGGTGAGCACCACGGCGGCGTGCCGCAGCGCGGCGTACCAGTACGCCTGCAGCTCGCTGGTCGCGATCGGGTTCGGCACGACCGTCCCGTGCTCGTCGACGATGGCGGTGTCCGAGTCCTTCCACCCCTGATTCTTCAGGCCCGCCCGGGAGCGGCAGTGGTACTCCAGGAAGCCGTCCCCGTCGGGATCGCCGTACCGTTCGATCCAGTCCAGGGCGCGACGTGCCGTCGGCAGCAGGTCCCGCACGGTGTCCAGGTCTCCGGTCCAGGCGAAGTACTGGCCGAGGAAGACCAGGAAGTCCGGCGCGGTCGACCAGTCGCCGTAGTAGCCGGTGTACGGGTCGAGCCCGAGCACGGACACCGGGCCTTGGCGGGCCTCGTGCAGCGGCTTGCCGGGTTCCTCGTCCCGCCAGTCGTCGATGCGCTGCCCGAGGTGGTGGGCGTTGAGCCGGAGGCTGTCGGCCAGCATGGTCGGTCCGGCGAGCAGGGCCTGCCACGACGCGGTCATCGTGTCCCGGCCGAAGATCTCCTGGTAGATGGGAAGCCCCGCCATCGGCGCCGTCGGCCCGGACGGTTCACCGAGCGGCAGCAGGGCGAGGTCGTCCATGGCGCACCGCCAGGCCGCCGTGACGTCGAAGTTGGTGCTGCCCAGCCGGGTGAGTTCGTGGGTCAGCCGGGCCCGGGCGACACCCGCGGTGTCGTCGGGCTCGGCGAAGGTCGCCGGTGGCGCGGGTAGGCGATCTCCATCGAAGATCGGCTCGACGATGAGGTCCACCCGGCTGCTTCCGCCCGGCGGCAGCCCGAACCCGATCGTGAGCACGCCGTCCGCGTACCGGACGGGTGCGTCGGCCCGTACCCGGATCGCCACCGCCCGGTCGAGGTCGTCGCGCAGGTAGGTCAGGCGTAGTTCCTGGTCGCCCGGGTTCCAGCTCGCGTCGACGGCGCCGACCTGCACGCGGCGGCCCGTCTCGGCCTCGCCGGTGTCGGCGAAGTCGGCGGCGAGGCGGATCGCCAACCGCAGGGTCAGCCGCTGCTGGGCGAAGCTGACCACGGTGTGTCTGGTACGCAGCCCTTCGCCGACGAACCGTTCGGTCAGCAGGTAGGCGGCACGGGAGGGCAGCGTCTCCCCGTCGCTGATCTCGGCGTACGAGAGTTGGGCGTGTCCCTGCACGTTCGCCGTGCTGAACGGGACCGGCTCCCGGCCGTCGACGGCAACCCGTTCGGCGCTGAGCACCCGGGTGTTGCGGGCGAAGAAGCCCTGCGGGTCCGCTCCGGTGATACGGCCCCGCACGTCGGTGACCAGCGTGCTCCAGCCGGTCGCCACGTAGAGCAGGTCGGGTCGGACGCGGAGGTTGCGGACCCGGCTCATCGACCGTGCGGTCGCCGCGACGGCACGTCGCGGCGACCCGGTCGGCGGAGCTGGGCGGGCGACGCGTTCGGAATCGCCGGCGGCACGGGTGGCACCCCCCTGAGCTGCGGACGCGGCCCGGGCGCACCCGTGGCTACGGGCGCGGGACGGGTCGGACAGCCGGCCTTACCCGTCCTCGCCGCCGGTACACCTCCCGTCCCGCACCGCCCGGGCGCCGCGGGCGTGGTCACCGCGTCAGATCAGATTGCCGACGACCGCCTGCTGCTTCGCGGCGGTCTGCTCTTCAACGGGCTACGGCCGCCAGGTACTCCTTGCGGTCGGTGGGGTCGTGGTCCCAGCGGACGCGGGTGGGCGGTTCGCCGCGGACCGGGCGGTGGTGGTCGAAGGCCGTCTCGAAGATCGCCTCGCCGCGGGTCAGGGCGGGCAACCGCCGCTCCACGGCGTGCACCCGCCCCGCCGGGACGTACCCCTCGACCACGTACGACGAACCGTGTGACGCGGTCGCGCGAGGCACCGCGTCCAGCCGGGACAGCACGGGCAGCACCACGCCGAGGACGTCGTCGGGCACCTCCAGGCGGAACCGGTGCATCGGCTCCTCCACCCGGCTGCCGGCCCGCGTCAGCGCCGCCATCAGCACCAGCGGCGTCAGGTTGCGGAAGTCCCCGGCGGTACTGGACATGCTCTTGTCGAACGTGCCGTGGGAGTGACTCTGGCGGGCCCAGTACCCGGCGTGGGTCATCGTCACCACGCAGTCGACGACCTGCCAGCCGTGCGGTCCCTGGCGCAGCGTCTCGCGGACGGTCTCCTCGACCGCGGTGAAGAAGGCCGGCGGCATCGAGCCGAGTTCGACGCCGAGCCGGAAGCCGACTCCGCTGCCGGTCGGCCCGGGTGCGACGCGCAGCCCGACGGTGGCCAGGAACGGATTGGGCGACACGCCGATCACCTCGACCGCCGCGCCGTTGCCGACCAGGCGTTCGACGCAGACGGTGGTGGTCTCACGGAAGTCGACCGCCAGGCCGTACCCGTCGGCGAGCAGCGCCTGGATGACCTCCTTCTGCACCTCCCCGTAGAGCGACACGGAGATCTCCCGCCGGTTCGGGTCCTGTCGCACGTTGATCAACGGGTCCTCCTCGGCGAGCTGGCTGAGCGCGGCGTGCAGGGCGCCCTGTTCCGCCGCCCGCGCGGGGACGACGACGGTTTCCAGGCTCGGCGGGGCGAAATGGCGGTCGCCGGTCGGGCCCGCCGGCGACGCTCCGACCGGGTCACCGATCCGGACGTCCCCCAGGCCGCGGAGCAGGGCGATGCGGCCGGCGGTGACGGCGTCGGCGCGTACGGTGCGGCCGCGGTCGAAGATCTCGATCCCGGTGACGGTGGCGATCCGGCTGGGCCCGACGGGCAGCCGGTCCCGCAGCCGGACGGTGCCGCCGAACATCCGGACGTAGGCGACCTTCTCGCCGGACCGGCCCCGCTCCAGCTTGAAGACCATGCCGGCGGCCGGGGCGTCGACCTGCTGCCCCCGCACGGGCAGCAGCTCGGTCAGCCCGGCGATCAGGGGCGCCACCCCGGCACCGGTGATCGCGGAGCCGCCGAACACCGGGTGCACTAGGGCCTGCCGGCTCTGGGCGGCGAGCGCGGTCCGCAGCCGCCGGCCGGTCAGCCGCCGCTCGTCCTCGACGTACTCGGTCAGCAGCGCATCGTCGTGCGCGGTGAGCAGGTCGCGCAGCCGTCGGGCGAAGTCCGGGTCGGTGTCTGGGTACGGGACGCAGCGGGCTGCCGCCGTGCCGGGCGCGTGGACGGCCCCGGTCGACACCACCGCCGGGGAGAGCCGGGCGGCGATGTCGCGCAGCACCCGGTCGGGGTCGGCGCCACCCCGGTCAATCTTGTTGACGAAGATGAGGGTGGGCAGGCGCAGGCGTTGCAGCGTCCGCATCAGTACCCGGGTCTGCGCCTGCACGCCCTCGACGGCGGAGACGACGAGCACCGCACCGTCGAGCAGGCCGAGAACCCGTTCCACCTCGGCGATGAAGTCCGGGTGGCCGGGTGTGTCGATGAGGTTGACCGTGACATCGTCGACGACGAAGGAGACGACGGCGGAGCGGATGGTGATGCCGCGTTGCCGCTCCAGGGCCATCGAGTCGGTCCGGGTGGTGCCGTCGTCCACGCTGCCGATCTCGTCGATGAGGCCGACGGCGTGCAGCAGGCGTTCGGTCAGGCTGGTCTTCCCGGCGTCAACATGCGCCAGGATCCCGACGTTCAAGGTCTTCACGGAGCATCATGTCCCTCGGGTAGGTGGTCATTCCCAGACGGTCGGACATGAACGCTGCGCGCATCTCTCTTCCTCTCCGATCGGTTGCAGTGGCCCGCCCAGTCCATCAGCGGACCGTGGGCCGGGCAAACGAATATGGGAACGATCAGGAGATCCCGTCGCCGGCTCTGTCGCCGCAGCGGTGATGCTGCTGCTGGTCACCCGCCGGCTCGTGGCGGCCCTGGTGGACCTCGAGTGCTGTCGGCCGCGCTCCTCTGTCCCAGGACGGCTTTACATGCATCTCACCGCGCCGCCGTTCATGCGGACGTGTGGCGGTCGAAGAGACCAGAACCTATCGGGGGTCGCCACTCGGGTGGTGGTTCGGCCGCCTGCTGATCTGGGCGGCGTATGCCGCCCAGTCACCGTTGGAGGCACGTTGCCAGGCCGCGGCGCTGCCGATGTGGATGCCGAGCCGGCCCGGCTCGTAGCGGCTGTCGAGGCGTTTCGCGACCACGCCTTCGATGCCGGCCGTGGTCCACGTGGCCGACCATTCTCGCGGCGCTGGACCCGCTCACCGGCGCCCTGAACCGGCGCGGCCTGGCGGAGTTCGCCACACAGCTCTTCAAGGACGGCGATCGCCCCGGCCCGTCCATGCTCTGCCTGGATCTCGACGACTTCAAGCTCGTCAACGACCGCCTCGGCCATGCCGCCGGCGACAAACTGCTGCAGCGGACGGTGGCGACGGCGCGAGAGATGCTGCGGGCCGAGGATGCCATCGCACGTGTCGGCGGTGACGAGTTCGTCGTCGTCCTGGTCGACACTGACGAGGCCACCACGCGGACGATGGTGGCCCGAATCGACGCGGCGGTTCGCCAGCACGCCGCCGTCAGCATCGGCTCGGCCACCGCTCCGCACGACGGCGACACGCTTGAGACTCTGATGCAGGTGGCTGACCAGCGCCTTTATCGTGTGAAACAGGACCGCCGCCGCGCGGCCAACTCACCGCTGGCAGACGGCCACGGCCTGGTGTCCAGCCGCTCGGACACCCTCGGCGCGCCGTAGCGGGACACCTGTTCATTTCGCTGGCCGGTGAGCTCGGCAGAGCGCGCCGAGTGGACCTTCCCGTTCACCGGCCTGCAGCCAGCCCGGTTCCGCCGGCTGGTCCGCCTGGTCGCCGGGCGTGGCGGGGATGCGATTGCTGACGGCCGACCGGACCGACGGATGCCGTAGGGGTCACGATGCGGTGTTCGGCTTAGGGGCCGGTCGCGGCGAGGTCGCGGAGGTGAGCGAGCGGGCTGCGCGGCGGGCGCCACTCGAGGAACACCGCCGTGGCGTCGTCGTCGAGCTCGTCATCCTGGTACTCGACGACGGCGCGCACGAGGCGGCGCATCGTCTCGGGGGTGGGCAACTGGTCGTTGAGCGCGCGGTTGACGAAGTCGACGAGCCGGTCCACCCCGAACCGATCGCCGCCGGCGCCGCGGGCATCGGTGATGCCGTCGGTGTAGGCGAGGATGCGGTCCCCCGGGTGCAGGTCCTCCTCGTACACCTGGGGGCGGCGTGCCGAAAAGTGACCGAGGCCGAGTGGCAGCGCGGTCGGCCCCGGCAGTTCCCGGATCGCCTTGCCGTCGCGCAGCAGCAACGCGCCGGGGTGACCGGCGTTGATCATCCGCAGTCGGCCGGTCGCGCGGTCCAGCTCGGCGAGCATCGCGGTCGCGAAGAAGTGCGGATGCTCGGACCGCACCCACTTGTCGATGCTGCTCGCCGTGTCGACCAGGTCGAGCCCGCAGCGGCGCGCGTTGCGGTAACTGCTGACCACCAGTGATGCCAGCGTGCTCGCCTTGATGCCATGCCCGCAGGTGTCAAAGAGCCCGACGCTGAGCACGTTGCCGTTCAGTGCGTAGTCGAAGATGTCCCCACCGACGTCGTAACACGGTTCGAGGATGGCGGTAATCAGCAGGTCGTCGGTCGCGAAGGTCAGCGGCGGCAGCAGTCCCCACACGATCTCGGCGGCGACCTGCATCGGAAGGCGCCGCCGCAGCCGCTCGACGACGTCACCGTAGGGCCGGCGGTTCACCAGGAGCTGGGCGACACTGACCGCCAGCTCCCGCGCGGGCCCCTCCTTGGCCCGATCACCCGCCGCCGGCAGGACGATTTCCAGCACACCGATCCGTTCACACCCGACGAGCAACGGAACCCAGATCCGGTCCGGGCCGTCGGCCGCGCGCTGCACGTCGAGGCTGGTGAACGCCCGGCCGGCGAGGGTGGTCTCGATCGGCAGCTCGTCCCGGACGAGACCGGCGCCGAGCAGCGGCACGAGGCGGGACTGCGTGTAGTCGGCGAGATAGATCACGATCTCGGTGGCGCCGATCGCCGGTGCGGCTCGGGCGACCAGCAGGGACAGGTCTTCCGGCCCGCCGCGGGGCGCGGTGAGCTGCAACCAGCGCATGGCAGGGCCCGCGTCCACCAATCCCCACCTCCCCATGTCTCCCCCACCTTAGGGGCAGTGCCGCGGCCTCGGGCCCGGCGATTGTCCGCGCCACCGCGCGCGCACGGCGCCACCCTAACCGCGCGGTCCCGACCCGAGGGCGGCCTGGACATCGAGGTCACATTCCCCGAAGGTGGAGAGGGTGAAGGTGATCCGTCTCAGCTGGCGCAGGTACGCGCGGACGGCCGAACCGCAAGCCGTTCCGCTGGGATCGGAAGGCCGCATCGCTCACACCTGCCGTACGTGCCCGCGTCCAGTCGTTCCAGCGCGGCATCCAGCTCCGCGAGGTGTCGTCGCGCGCTGGCCAGCAGCGCGGCGACCTGTTCCCGCTCGAACGCGATGGTCGCGCCTTCAGGATCGTGTTCGTCATCGGCGTTGGAGGAGAGGGAGGCGTCGATGACCCCGTTCAAATCGCGGGTCAACGACGCCCGTGCGCGGCCACGGTTCGGCGGGCCGCCGGGAGGGTACCGGGCACGGGTGTCTCCTACCGTTGACAATGACAGCGCTGCCGGCGTACCCGGATCAACCGTCGCCCCAGCGGGGCGAAAACCTCGGCGCCGGCGCATCCTGATCGTCCTGGCCGTGCTCGCGCTGCTCGCCGGCACCGGTCTCACGGCCGGTACCTACTACATCGACAGCGTGCCCACGCCCACCGACCTGAAGCTGCCGGAATCGACCACGGTCTACTTCGCCGACGGCCGCACGCCGATGGCGAAGCTGGGCGCGGAGAACCGCACGATCGTGCCCTACGACCAGATGAACGACTCCGCCAAGCAGGCGATCGTGGCGACCGAGGACCGCACGTTCTGGACCAACGAGGGCATCGACTTCACCGGCGTGCTGCGCGCCGCCTGGTCCAACGTCACCGGCGGCCAGCGCCAGGGTGCGTCGACGATCACCCAGCAGTACGCCCGGGTGGCCGCCGACCTCAAGGGCGTCTCGTACTCGCGCAAGCTCCGCGAGGCGGTCATCGCGTGGAAGCTCGACGACAAGTACAGCAAGGAGGAAATCCTCGGCTTCTACCTGAACACGGTGCCGTTCGGGCGGGGCGCGTACGGTATCGAGGCGGCCGCGCAGGCGTACTTCGGCAAGACGGTGCGCCGCGACGCGCCGGCGGCCAACCAACTGACCACGGCGGAGGCGATGGTGCTCTGCGCCATGGTGAAGCAGCCGGAGGCCGACCCGGACGATCCCGAGGGCCACCCCGGCTACGACCCACGGCGCAACGCGACGGCCCGGCAGAACTCGATCGACCGGTGGAACTACATCCGCGACGGCATGGTGAAGCTGGGCTACCTGTCGGCGGACGAGGCGGCCAACCTGGCGTACCCGGACACGGTGAAGCCGATCGACCCCACCGCCCGCCAGTCCGGTCTCGACCGGCCCACCGGCCTGGTGGTCAACCACGTACTCAGCGAGCTGCGGCAGAACGAGCCGTTCAAGGACAAACCCGTCGACTACCTGCGCAATGGCGGTTTCAAGATCGTCACGACCATCGACAAACGGGTCCAGGACGCCGCCGCGGCGGCCGCCGACATCCGGCGCGACACCGCCCCCGAGGCGGTCCGCGGGCAGCCGAAGAACTGGCAGGCCGCGCTCGTGGCGGTGGAACCCGGCACCGGCCGGGTGCTCGGCTACCACGGCGGCAACGACGGCTCCGGTGCCGACTACGCCGGTTGGTACAACGACGAGAACGGCGAGGCCCGCGGCTTCGGCCAGCACCCGCCGGGGTCGTCGTTCAAGGTGTACGACCTGGCCACGGCGGTACAGGAGAAGATCTCGGTGAAGCAGCACTTCGACTCCCCGGAGACCAAGGAGTTCCCCGCATCCGGCCGGACGAAGGACAGCCCCGCTGGTCCGATCCGCAACGCCGAGCACGCACCGTGCCAGCCGGACTGCGCGCTGTGGGAGGCCACCGTCGCCTCGCTCAACGTCACCTACTTCGCGCTCACCGAGCAGGTCGGCACGGCCAAGGTGATCGACATGGCCACCCGGGCCGGGGTCGACTCGATGTGGGCCAACCAGAAGGGCAACCCGCAGCCGAAGCGGATCGAGCTGCGCGGCCACCCCGGCCAGGAGACGGCGCGGCACTTCTCCACCGAGGTCGGCATCGGCCAGTACGGCATCACCGTGCAGGACCACGCCAACGGGATGGCGACCTTCGCGGCCGGCGGGAAGCGGGCCGACGCGCACTTCGTCCGCTCGGTGACCAAGGGCGACGAGCACGTCCTCGACGAACAACTGGTACAGGCCGACGTCGGGCTCGACCAGGAGGCGATCGACCAGCTCAACTGGACGCTGCGCCGGGTGAAGGCGGCCAAGCTGGACAACGGCTGGGACTCCGCCGGCAAGACCGGCACCTGGCAGGCCGGCACGAGCACCACCCAGAACGTCCACACCTGGATGGTCGGCTACACGGGGGCAATCGCCGCCGCGGTCTGGCTCGGCACCACCGACGGCAAGCCGCTGAAGACCTCCGACGGCAGCTACGAGGTCTATGGGGCCACCGGCCCCGGGCCGATCTGGCGGCAGTTCATGGAACAGGCCACGGCCGCGCTCAAACTCGACCCGGACAAGTACCGGTTCCGGGAGCCGAAGTTCCCGGACGACACACCGTCGCCCACCGCTGCGGCGACGCCGAAGCCGACCACCGCGCAGCCGACGCCGACCGTGACCCGGCCGACCTGTGACCCGGGGCCGTGCGTCACCGCGAGCCCGACCGGGAAGCCGACGCGGACGCCGACGCGATCGCCCAAGCCGAGCCCGTCGCGGAGCCTGGAGCCGTCGCGGAGCCCGGAGCCGTCGCTCCCCCCGCCACCGAGGTGACGGCCGGTGTCCGCCGCCGCCCGGCACAGCCCCGGCGGGCGGGGCGGCGGCTGACACCGCGACCGGAGCCTCGGGGCCGGCCGCCGGCGGTACCGCCGGGGCGCTGCTCGGCTTCAGGTTGTGGAGGATGCCGGTATTCCCCGGGGGGCTCCACTACGGTCGGGCCTGTGCCCGCCAACGAACTCCGGCATCGGGTCCGGTCGGCCCGGGTAGCCCGGCTGGCCACCGTCGGCTCGGACGGTGGTCCGCATCTGGTGCCGGTGTGCTTCGTCCTGCTCGGCGACGTCGTCTATCACGCCGTCGACGAGAAGCCCAAGCGCCACCGGCGGCTGCGCCGGCTGGAGAACATCCAGGCGACGGGACAAGCCTGCCTGCTCATCGACGAGTACGACGAAGACTGGTCGAAGCTGTGGTGGGTTCGGCTGGACGGGCATGGCCGGCTGGTCGAGGACCGGGCGGAGGACGCCGCGGCCCGCGCGGCACTGGCCGTCAAGTATCCGCAGTACGTGAAGCGCCCACCTGGCGGGCCGGTCATCGCCGTCGCGGTGACCCACTGGTCGGGGTGGTCAGCCGCCGACGGCGTGGCGGAGCCGGCCGGGTGACCGCCGAGGAGCACCGCGCGGCCCAGCGCGTCAGCGGGTTGGGGCGAGGGCATCGAGGACCTCATCGGCCCGTCGCATTGACACGTGCGGGTCCACCCGGGGTGCGCCGATCTCCGGGTCGAAGTTGAGGTCCACGAACAGCTCGGTGATGCCGGCCGCGGCGAGTCTGCCGAAGTCCGACCGGATCTGATCGAGGGTGCCGGTGAGCGGCTCGCGGTCCACCGGGCCGGCTTGGCGTACCCGAACGGCGCCCCGGCAGACGAACCGTAACGAGGCCGGGTCGCGGCCGGCGTCCGCCGCGGCGGCCTTGACCGTCGCGACCGCCTCGCCGATGTTCTCCAGGTCGGCTTGACTGCCACTGACCCAGCCGTCGGCGAGCCGACCCGCCCGGCGCAGCGCCTCGGGGGCGTGGCCGCCGAGCAGGATCGGCGGGTGCGGTCGCTGCACCGGCTTGGGTTCCATCCGGGTCGGCGGGACCTGGTAGAACTCGCCGCGATGCTCTGCGACGTCATCCCGCCAGAGGGTGCGAAGGACGGCGAGGAACTCCGTGGCCCGCGGGCCCCGCCGGTGCCTGCTCGCGCCGGTCGCCTGATACTCCTCATCCGACCAGCCCAGACCGAGTCCGACGTCCAGCCGTCCGGCGGAGAGGATGTCGAGAGTAGCGGTCTGCTTCGCCAACACCACCGGTGAGAGGAACGGCAGGTTGAGCACAGCCACCCCGAGCCGGATCCGCGTGGTGTGGGCCGCGAGAAAGGCCAGCGTGGTCAGCGGGTCCTGAACGCTGTGATAGGCCTCGCTCCAGCCGAGGTCGGCGGGCACCAGCAGGCGCTGGAATGTCCACAGCGAGTGGTACCCGAGCTGCTCGGCACGGCGGGCGACGTGGATCATGTTCTCCGGGGTGGCCCACGAGCCGGAGACCGGCGGGGCGAATCCAACCTCCACGCTGGCACGGTATCCGGTTCCGCGCTGCTCCGGCGCGACAACCGACATCGTCCACGCCGTTGCCGCGACCCGCCACCACGCTCTGCCACCGGTTCGCTACTCGGATCGCCAACGCTATGAGCCAGGTGATATATAGCGCCGTCGATCAGACGCGCATAGGTTGACCCTGTCCTGCCCGATCCAGGCCGACGCAAGGCCAACGGCCATCGGCAGCCGTGGCACCGGAGTCTCCCCGCTCCTGCCCGCGGCGCACGCCGAACCCGGCGTCGCGCCCGGCCGCCCCAAGGAGGCAACGGATGAAACGAAGCCTCGCCGCTGCGGCAGCAGCTATCCTGCTGCCCGTCGGCGCCCTCACGGTCGCGGTATCACCAGCCGTCGCGACCCCGGATGCCCCAGCCGCGAGCGTCCCGACGGGAGCCGATGCGGCGCCGTCAGAGATGCTCGTCGCGATGCAACGTGATCTCGGCCTGACCGCCGACCAGGCCCGGATCCGCACCGCGCGGGATGAGAAAGGCAGCCGTGCGGATGCCGCCCTGCGCCGGTCACTCGGCTCCGCGTACGCCGGCGGGTGGTTGACCGCCGACACTGGCGCCCTCGTCGTGGCGGTCACCCGCGAGGCCGCGGCCGCCCGGGTCCGGGCTGCGGGCGCCCAGGCGAAGGTCGTCGGCCGCAGCGCCGCCGAGCTCGACCGGATCAAGTCGACGTTGGACCGCCATGCCGCGAAGGCACCCGCCGCGTCAGTCCCGGGCTGGTACGTCGACGTGCGGACCAACAGCCTCGTGGTGCTCAGCCGCGGGGACGCGAGTGTGGCCGCCGCATTCATCAGGGCGAGCCGGGTGGACGCCGCCGCGGTCCGCGTGGTCGCCACCACCGAGGCGCCGCGCACCTTCTACGACGTACGTGGCGGGGACGCCTTCTACATGGGCGGCGGACGCTGCTCGGTTGGATTCTCGGTGACCGGCGGGTTCGTCACGGCCGGGCACTGCGGCACCACCGGCACCGCCACCCAGGGCTACAACCAGGTCTCCCAGGGGACCTTCCAGGGGTCCTCGTTCCCGGGCAACGACTACGCCTGGGTCGCCACCAACTCGAACTGGACGCCGCAGCCGTGGGTGAACAACTACTCCGGTGGCAACGTCACCGTGGCCGGCTCCGCCGAGGCTGCGGTCGGCGCGGCGATCTGTCGCTCAGGTTCGACCACGGGCTGGCACTGCGGCAGCGTGCAGGCCAAGAACCAGACGGTCAACTACGCGCAGGGCACGGTCACCGGCCTGACCCGGACCAACGTCTGCGCGGAACCGGGCGACTCGGGCGGCTCGTGGCTCTCCGGCCAGCAGGCGCAGGGTGTGACCTCCGGCGGCTCGGGCAACTGCACCTCCGGCGGGACCACCTACTTCCAGCCAGTCAACGAGATCCTGTCGGCGTACGGCCTGACGCTGCGCACCGGCAGCGGCGGCGGCAACCCGCCACCGACCGGCTGCACCGGCTACGAAGCGACCTACGCCGGCTCCGTCTCGCAGGGCAACAGCCAGTACCAGCCGAACGGGAGCTACTACTACTCGTCGGTGTCGGGGACCCACCGCGCCTGCCTCGACGGGCCGACCGGCGCTGACTTCGACCTGTACCTCCAGAAGTGGAACGGCTACACCTGGGTGGACGTGGCCGGCTCCTACACCGCAGGCCCCGACGAGACACTCAGCTACTCAGGTACAGCGGGGTACTACCGCTACGACGTCTACGCCTACAGCGGTTCGGGCAGCTACTCGCTGAGCATCACCAACCCGTGATCACCACTGGCCGGGGCGGTGCGCTCCGGCCGCCACGATCGGGCGGGGTGCGGACCGATTGGTCCGCGCCCCGCCCGATCGCTCCGGTTTTCCGTCGACTGCACCCAGCTCCCGGCCGCTGGTTGCGCTGCCCATGTGACCTGGGACCGTCCGCCGATCCCACAACACATCGGCGCTCAACGGTTCTGTGGGAAGCCGAGGTTCACTCCACCGTGGGACGGGTCGAGCCACCGGCTGGTGACCACCTTGGATCTGACGAAGAAGTTCACCCCCTCCGGCCCGTACGCGTGAGCGTCACCGAACAGTGAGTCCTTCCAGCCGCCGAAGGAGTAGTACGACACCGGGACCGGGATCGGGACGTTCACCCCGACCATGCCGATCTCGATCTCATTCTGGTACCGGCGGGCTGCGCCGCCGTCGTTGGTGAAGATTGCCGTGCCGTTGCCGTACCGGTTGGCGTTGACCAGTTCGACGGCGGCGTCGTAGCTGGGCACCCGCAGCACCGACAGCACCGGTCCGAAGATCTCGTCGGTGTATATGGACATCTCGGTGCCGACGTGGTCGAAGAGGGTCGGCCCGAGCCAGAAGCCGGCTGGCTCACCGTCGATCGGGTGGCTCCGCCCGTCGACCACCAGCTGCGCCCCGGCGGACCGACCCGCGTCCAGGTATGACATCACCCGGTCGCGGTGAGCACCGGTGACCAGCGGTCCCATCTCGCAGCCCGGGCGACGGCCGTCACCGACATGTAGTGCGGCGATCCGCTCGCTGATCTTGCCGACCAGCTCGTCACCGACCGGGTCGACGGCCACCACGACGGAGATGGCCATGCAGCGTTCACCCGACGAGCCGAAGCCAGCCGAGACGGCCGCGTCGGCTGCGAGGTCGAGGTCGGCGTCGGGCAGTACGACCATGTGGTTCTTCGCGCCGCCGAGCGCCTGCACCCGCTTCCCGTGCTGGGTGCCCGTCTGGTAGACGTAGCGGGCGACCGGGGTGGAGCCGACGAACGAGATGGCCTTGACGCTGGGATGCTCGAGAATCCGGTCGACCGCCTCCTTGTCGCCGTGCACGACGTTGAGGACACCGTCCGGTAGCCCTGCCTCCGCGAACAGCTCCGCCAGGAAGTTCGACGCGGACGGGTCCTTCTCGCTCGGCTTGAGCACCACTGTGTTGCCGCACGCGATAGCGTTCGGCACAAACCACAGCGGCACCATGGCCGGGAAGTTGAAGGGGGAGATCACCCCGACCACGCCGAGCGGCTGCCGGATGGAGTACACGTCCACCTGGGTCGAGGCGTTCTCGCTGAACCCGCCCTTCAGCAGTTGCGGGATCCCGCAGGCGAACTCGACGGCTTCCAACCCGCGCTGGATCTCCCCCGCCGCGTCGGACCGCACCTTGCCGTGCTCGGCGGTGACGATCTCGGCGAGGTCGGACCGGCGGGCGTTGAGCAGTTCCCGGAATGAGAACATCACGCTCGTCCGCTGGGCGAGGGATGCGGTACGCCATCGGGAGAACGCCTCGCCGGCGGCGGCGACCGCCTCATCGACGACCGAGGCGGTCGCGAAGTCGACCTGTCCGGAAACCTGGCCGGTTGCGGGGTCGTAGATGTCACCGGTACGCCCGGCGACACCGTTCCATGGCTTGCCGCCGATCCGGTGCGTGGTCCTCATAGCTCCTGCGCCTCCTTGGCCACGGCCTCGATCGACTGGGTGAGGATCTCGAGCGCCTCATCCGCCTCGGCCTGGGTCAGCGTCATCGGCGGCGCCAAGCGGATGACGTTGCCGTACAGGCCGCCCTTGCCGACGAGCAACCCCCGTTCCCGTGTTTCCTCGAGCAGCGCGGCGGCGGCCGCCGGGTTGGGCGCGCCGTCGGGTCGGACGAACTCCAGCGCGATCATCAGGCCCTTGCCGCGGACGTCGCCGACCACGGGATGCGCTGCGGCGACCGAGCGCAGACCGTCGAGCAGGCGGCTGCCCAGCTTCGCGGCGTTGGCCTGGAGGTCGTGCTCCAGCAGATAGTTCAGCGACGCCAGAGCGCCGGTGGTGGCGACCGGGTTGCCACCGAAGGTGGAGATGGAGTTGGCCCGCAGGGAGTCCATGAGGTCAGCCCGCGCGACCACGCCCCCGATCGCGAGACCGTTGCCCAGGCCCTTGGCAAAGGTGATCGCATCGGGCACGACGTCGTGTGCCTGGATACCCCAGAAGTGCTCGCCGGTGCGGCCCCAGCCGGTCTGCACCTCGTCGGAGACGAGGAGGATGCCGTACTCGTCGAGCACCTTCTTGAACTCACCGAACAACCCGTCCGGCGGGGTGGCGAAGCCACCGACCCCTTGGATCGGCTCAACGATCATGCACGCCACGTCTCCCGCCGTCGTCGTTTCGATGACTTCGCGAAGGTCGGCGACGCAGGCCTTGATGTAGTCCGCGTCGGACAGATCCCGGAACGCGCTGCGGTAGCGGTAGCCGCCGTGCACCCAGCTCACCTTGATCGGGCTGAGCGCGCTGGCCGACCAGCCGCGGATGCCGGTGATCGCGACGGTGGCGAATGCGCGGCCGTGGTAGGAGTTGCGCAGTGCGAGCACCTGCTCGCTCCGGCGGTTCTGGGTGGCGAGCATCAGCGCGGTCTCGTTCGCCTCGGTGCCCGAGTTGGTGAAGAACACCTTGGCGTCCGGGATGCCGGACAGTTGCGCGATCTTCTCCGCCAGCTCGACCTGCGACTTGATCAGGTACAGCGTGGAGGAGTGCAGCACGCCGGTGTCGAGCTGCGAGCGGATCGCATCGCTGATCTCGGCCACGTCGTAGCCGATTGCGTTGGTGAGGATGCCGGCGAAGAAGTCGAGGTAGGTGCGCCCCTCGCGATCGGTCACCCGGCGACCGTGCGCGCTGGCGATCTCGATCGGCTGCTCGTAGTACAGCGCCAGCCAGTTCGGCATCACGGACCGGTGTCTGGCCAGCAGCTCGCGGTGCGCCATCGCGTCCTCCGTATCTCGTCGCTATGGCGAGTGTGGCGGCAATCGTTGTCCAACCGCTATGCACAACCTGTGCCGCTCTGGGCGCAATGGCATTACGTTGTGTGCAATTTCGCCCCAGGGAAGGCCGCGATGTACCCCTCCGTCGCAGAAGCCGTCGCACTGCCGGTGATCCGGCGCGCGAAGCCGCAGGTAGTGGCCGGATCGGCCGGCATGCAGGGCCGGGTCCGCTGGGTCCACGTGGCGGAGGTCGCCGACATCGCGCACCTGCTGCGTGGCGGAGAGCTGGTGCTGACCACCGGAATCGCGCTGCCGGACGAGGCGGCGGCGCTCACCAGGTACGTCGACGACCTGGCCGCGGTCCGCGCGGCGGGACTGGTCATCGAGTTGGTCCGGCGGTGGAGTGACCAGATACCAGAGGCGCTCGTGACAGCGGCCGACCGGCACCGACTCCCACTGATCACGCTCGCGCAGGAGACGCGGTTCGTGTCTGTCACCGAGGCGGTGGTGGCGCTGATCGTCGACGCGCAGCTCGCCGAGCTGCGGGCGGCCGAGCAGGTGCACGAGACGTTCACTTCGCTCACCGTGGCCGGGGCGGAGCCGGCCGAGGTGCTGCGCGAGGTGGCCAGGATTTCCGGACTGCCGGTCGTGCTGGAGACGCTGGGGCATGACGTGCTCGCGTACGACGCGGCCGGGCAGGATCCCACCGAGCTGCTGGCCGACTGGGGTCAGCGGTCCCGGTCCGTGGCCGCGCCCGAGCGGACAGCCCACGACGAGGAATCCGGCTGGTTGGTCACGATGGTCGGCGCGCAGGGCGCCGACTGGGGGCGCCTGGTCCTACTCTCGCCGGATCCTCCGCCCCATCGGCACGTGGTGGTCGCGGAGCGGGCCGCGTCGGCGCTGGCGGTGCATCGGCTCGTGGCGCGTGATCGAGAGAGTCTGGAGCGGCAGACGCACCGCATGTTGCTCGCGCAACTGCTCGGTCAGGCGGTACCGCCCCCGGATCTGGCCGCCCGGGCCGCCGCGCTGGGCGTCGGCCTCGAGCGGCGGCAGCTGGTCGGGGTGGCGATCCGGCCCGGGACCGTGACGCCGCGCGCCCCTGCGCTGGCCACGCAGGAGGTGTTGCGAGACCTCGCGGAGGTGACCGCGTTGGCCGCGCGGCGGGTGGCCGTGCCCGCCCTGGTGGGCGTCGTGGACGACACGAGTGTTCGCACGCTGTTGTCCCTGCCCGCGCAGGCCGGGGTCGACGCGGTACTGCGCCGGTTGGCCCGAGAGGTGCACCGCTCTGCGGCCGGTCCGGTGCTGGTGGCGGTCGGTACCACGGTGTCACACGTTGCCGAGGTGCGCCGCAGCCTGGGCGAGGCCGCCCACGTGGCGGGGGCGGCCCTACGCTCCCCCGGCACACAGCTCTACCACAAGCTGGACAATGTGCGCCTGCGCGGCCTTCTGCATCTGTTGCGGGAGGACGAGCGGGTCCGCGCATTCGCGGACCGCGAGTTGGGTCCGCTGTTGGCGCGGGACGCCCACCAGCGCAGCCGGCTCGTGGAGTTGCTGCGCTGCTTCTGCGAGCAGGGCGGGAACAAGTCGGCGGCGGCCGCCGCCGCGCACCTGTCGCGTACGGCCTACTACCAGCAGTTGTCGCGGATCGCGCAGGTGCTCGGGGTGTCGCTGGAGGATCCGGAGTCGATGCTGTCGCTGTACGTCGCGCTCCTGGTGCACGACCTCGACGACGCGTGACGTGCCAAGGACCCGGTATGCGGCCTGAATCCATCCATCGCGCCGATTGACAGGTCGGTGCGGGCATGCCGTGGACACAGTGTGCCCTGATCATGGCAAGCGTGGACACTTTGCCACTGCCCGTGGCGGGTCCGTGACACCCACCATTCCGAGATAAAGATCGAGCTGAACCGCCCCACCAGGAGCGCGTGAACCGGTTGGTCGGCCAGTGTTGCAGCAGCGTAACAGGGAGGTGACCGATGGCCGTTGAACCCCTGCCCCCCGCCGAAACCACCGCGGTCGAGCCGGGCACGCAGATCACCCATCCGGATGGCCGAGTCGAGTTGCGGGACTTCTCCACGATCGCCGACAGCCCGTACTTCAACGAAGAGCTCGCCCCGGTGCCGATCGAGAAGCGCACCTGGACCACGTACAACTTCGCGGCGCTGTGGATCGGCATGGCGCACAACATCCCCACCTATCTGCTCGCCGCCGGCCTCATCCAGATCGGCATGAACTGGGCGCAGGCGTTCCTCACGATCACGCTGGGCAATCTGCTCGTCCTGATCCCGATGCTGTTGAACAGCCACGCGGGCACGAAGTACGGCATCCCGTTCCCGGTCTTCGCCCGAGCGTTCTACGGAGTGCGCGGCGCCAACCTCGCGGCCCTGCTGCGCGCCTTCATCGCGTGCGGCTGGTTCGGCATCCAGACCTGGATCGGTGGCGAGGCGATCTACGCCATCACGGGCAAGCTGCTGGGCTCCGGGTGGGTGAACGCGGCGCAGATCATGGACTACCCGTGGACGCTGTGGGCGTCGTTCTTCCTGTTCTGGGCGATCGAGATGGCGATCATCTGGCGGGGCATGGACACGCTGCGTCGCTTCGAGAACTGGGCCGCGCCGTTCGTCATCGTGGTCGCCGTCGCCCTGCTGATCTGGGTGATGGTCAAGGCGGGCGGGCTCGGCCCGATCCTGTCCCAGCCGTCGAAGCTGGGCTGGGGCGTGGACTTCTGGAAGCTGTTCGCGCCATCACTGATGGCGATGATCGCGTTCTGGGCCACCCTCTCGCTGAACATCCCCGACTTCACCCGGTTCGGCGGCAGCCAGCGGCAGCAGGCGTACGGGCAGATCCTCGGGCTACCCACCACAATGTCCTTCTTCGCCATCCTGTCCATCGTGATCACCTCGGGCACGGCCGTGATCTACGGCGAGGCGATCTGGGACCCCATCCAGCTGGCCGCCAAGTTCGACAACCCGCTGGTCGTCGCGCTCGGTCTGTTCACGGTCGTGGTCGCCACGCTGTCGGTGAACGTCGCGGCGAACACGGTCAGCCCGGCGTACGACTTCTCCAACGCGGCGCCCCGACTGGTCAGCTTCCGGACCGGAGGCCTGATAACCGGCGTACTCGGCATCCTGATCCAGCCGTGGCGCCTGGTGCAGGACCCCAACATCTACATCTTCGTCTGGCTCGGGTTCTACGGCGGCCTGCTCGGCGCGGTCGCCGGCGTACTCATCGCCGGATACTGGGTCCGCAACCGCACCAGCCTCCAATTGCCCGCCCTCTACCGCCCCGAGGGCCGGTACTGGTTCTCCGGCGGCTGGAACTGGGCCGCGATCGTCGCCACCCTCGTCGGCGCGATCCTCGCGGTGGGCGGCGCCTACTCCGCACCCGGCAAGGGGCCGTTCCCGGAGGGCGGGCTCATCCCGTTGCTCAGGCCGCTCTACGACTACAGCTGGGTGGTCGGTCTCGTCGGCGCGTTCCTCGTGTACCTGGCGCTGTCGCTACCGCGCACCGCCCACGCGAAGGGGGAGAACAGATGAGCAACATCATCCGAGCCGGGCTGGTGCAGCAGAAATGGACCGGCGACAAGGACTCCATGATCGCCAACGCGATCGAGGCCATCCGCAGCGCCGCATCGCAGGGCGCGCAGGTCGTCTGCCTGCAGGAGCTGTTCTACGGCCCGTACTTCTGCCAGGTGCAGGACGCCGACTACTACTCGTACACCGAGGCGATCCCGGACGGGCCGACGACCGCGCTGATGCGCGAGGTCGCCGAGCAGCTCGGCGTGGTCCTGATCGTGCCGATGTACGAGCAGGAACAGCCGGGCATCTACTTCAACACCGCCGCGGTGATCGACGCCGACGGCACCTACCTCGGCAAGCACCGCAAGAACCACATCCCGCAGGTGAAGGGCTTCTGGGAGAAGTTCTACTTCAAGCCCGGTAACCTCGGCTACCCGGTGTTCGACACCGCCGTCGGCCGCATCGGCGTCTACATCTGCTACGAGCGGCACTTCCCCGAAGGCTGGCGCGCACTGGGGCTGGCCGGCGCGAGGATCGTGTTCAACCCCTCCGCCACGAGCCGCGGCCTGTCGGAGTATCTGTGGCGGCTCGAGCAGCCCGCCGCCGCGGTCGCCAACGAGTACTACGTCGGCGCGATCAACCGGGTCGGCGTGGAACCGTTGGGCGACAACGACTTCTACGGCCAGTCCTACTTCGTCGACCCACGGGGGCAGTTGGTGGGCGACGCCGCGTCGGACTCCGAGGAGGAGATCGTCGTCCGCGACCTGGACATGGACAAGCTGGCCGAGGTCCGTGACCTGTGGGCGTTCTACCGCGACCGCCGGCCCGACACGTATGAATCGCTGGTGAAGCCTTGACCTCCTCCCGACCTCGAAATGCCGGGATTCCAGCGGTCGCCCGCTGGGCTTCCTGTTTCACCGCCGACTGCCCGCGAGGAGTTTTCCTGTGAGGTCTTACGTCAGCTCCGCAGGCGTTTTACCTCTCCGCCAGCCCGGCGGCGAGGATGTTGCGGGCTGCGTTGACATCCCTGTCATGGACCGCATCGCACCCGAGACAGGTCCAGGAGCGTACGGCGAGCGGCATGGTGTCGGTGGCCCGGCCGCAGATCGAGCAGAGTTTGCTCGACGGGTACCAGCGGTCAACCACCCGCAGGTCACGGCCGTACCAGGCGCACTTGTACTCCAGCAGCCGGCGGAGGTCGGACCAGGCCGCGTCGCTGATAGCGCGGGCCAATCGGTGGTTACGGAGCATGCCGCGCACGCCGAGGTCCTCGATGACGACCGTTTGGTTTTCGCGGACGAGTCGAGTGCTCAGCTTGTGCAGCAGGTCGCGACGCCGGTCGGCGATCCGGGCGTGGATACGGGCCACCCGCAAGCGGGCCCTGGCATGGTTGTTCGAGTCCTTCTGCTTGCGGGACAGCTCCCGCTGCGCCTGTGCCAGTTTGCGCCGGTCCCGGCGTTCATGCCGGGGGTTGGCGACCTTCTCCCCAGTGGAGCTGGTGACCAGCGATGTCAGGCCGGCGTCAAGCCCGACGTGACGATCCGACGGTGGCAGCGGCGCGACGGTGGGGTCCTCCACGAGGATCGAGACGAACCAGCGGCCGGAACTGTCGCGCGACACGGTCACCGTGCTCGGCTCGGCGCCATCGGGCAGAGGCCGCGACCACACGATGGCAAGCGGATCGCGCATCTTCGCCAACGTCAGTTGCCCCTGCGCCCACCGGAAGGCCGAACGGGTGAACTCCGCGCTGGCGCGGGACCTGCGCTTCGATTTGAACCGCGGATACCCGGCGCGTTTGGCGAAAAACGCCGTGAACCCCGCCTGCTGGTGACGCAGCGTCTGCTGCAACGGGACGCTCGACACCTCATTGAGAAACGCCAACTCCGGCTCGCGTTTCCAGCCGGCCAGCACCGCGGACGACTCGACGTACGTCATCGACCGGCGCTCCGTGGCGTACACGCGCGTCCGCTCGGCCAGCGCCCGGTTGTAGACCAGGCGCACACAGCCGAACGTGCGATTGAGCAGGTCAGCCTGCTCAGGGCTCGGATGGAAGCGGTACTTGAACGCACGCTTCACCACCCCACCCACGGCTCGCACAATACAGGTAAATACATCAAACCCGCGAAGGGAGGGAGCGGCGTTTCCTCCCGGCCCTGAACGGCCAGGCTTCCACGCCGCGCACATCAAATGAGCATCCTCATCCGCAACGGAACAGTCGTCAACGCCACCGGGGCGTACCCGGCCGACGTGCTGGTGGAGGGCGAGCGGATCGCGGCGCTCGCCGCGCCTGACTCGGGTCTGGCGCAGCAGTGGGCGTCCGGCGCCGAACGCGTGATCGACGCCGCCGGGAAGTACGTGGTGCCTGGCGGCATCGACGGCCACACCCACATGGAGATGCCCTTCGGCGGCACGTCCTCGGCGGACACCTTCGAAACCGGGACGATCGCGGCAGCGTGGGGTGGCACGACGACCATCGTGGACTTCGCCGTACAGGCCAAGGGAACGTCCCTGCTGTCCGCGCTGGACAAATGGCACAGCAAGGCCGACGGCAACTGCGCGATCGACTACGCGTTCCACATGATCGTTTCGGACGTCAACGACACGTCTCTCAAGGAGATGGAGTCCTGCATCGACGCGGGCGTCAACACGTTCAAGATGTTCATGGCCTACCCGGGTGTCTTCTACGCCACCGACGGGGAGATCCTGCGGGCGATGCAGAAGGCCCGGGACACCGGTTCGATGATCATGATGCACGCGGAGAACGGCATCGCCATCGACCAGCTCGTCGCGCAGGCACTCGCGAGCCAGCGCACCGACCCCGTACAGCACGGGCTGACCCGGCCGCCCGAGCTGGAGGGCGAGGCCACCTCGCGGGCGATCACGCTGGCAAAGGTCACCGGCTCGCCGCTGTACATCGTCCACCTGTCCGCCGCGCACGCCCTGGACGCGGTCACCCGGGCCCGCGACACGGGCCAGAACGTGTTCGCGGAGACCTGCCCGCAGTACCTGTTCCTGTCGTTGGATGATCTGGCCAAGCCCGACTTCGAGGGCGCGAAGTACGTCGCCTCTCCCCCGCTGCGACCCAGGGAGCACCAGGCGGAACTCTGGCGGGGCCTGCGCACCAACGACCTGTCGCTGGTGTCCACCGACCACTGCCCCTTCTGCTTCAAGGACCAGAAGGAGCTGGGCCGGGGAGACTTCTCCAAGATCCCGAACGGGATGCCGGGCGTCGAGCACCGGATGGACCTGCTCTATCAGGGCGTGGTGAAAGGCGAGATCACCCTGCCGCGCTGGGTGGAGATCAGCTCGACCACGCCCGCCAGGATGTTCGGCCTCTACCCGCGCAAGGGCGTCATCGCTCCGGGCGCCGACGCGGACATCACCGTGTACGACCCGACGGCCGAGCAGACCATCTCGGCCAGCTCGCACCACATGAACGTGGACTATTCCGCGTACGAGGGCATGGAGCTGACCGGGAAGGTCTCCACCGTTCTGTCCCGTGGTCGGGTCGTGGTCGACGACAACGCCTTCCACGGCGCGGCCGGACACGGGAAGTTCCTGAAGCGCGATCTCAGTCAATACCTGGTCTGACAAGGAGAAACCGTGGACTTCGGTGTCGTACTTCAGACCGACCCGCCCGCTCGCGACGTCGTGGCGGGCCTCACCGCCGCCGAGGACAACGGGTTCCGCTACGGGTGGACGTTCGACTCCTGCGTGCTGTGGCAGGAGCCGTTCGTCATCTACTCGCAGGTCCTCGCCGCGACCAAGCACCTGATCGTCGGGCCGATGGTGACCAACCCGAGCACCCGCGACTGGTCGGTCACCGCGTCGCTTTTCGCCACGCTCAACGACATGTTCGGCAACCGCACGGTGTGCGGGATCGGCCGCGGCGACTCGGCCCGACGGGTCATCGGCCAGCCGCCGGCGAGCCTGGCCACGCTGAAAACGGCCATGCACGTGATCAAGGAGCTGGCCGAAGGCAACGAGGTCGAACACCACGGCACGCCGGTGCGCATCCCGTGGGTGCGCGACGGCAAGCTGGAGATCTGGATGGCCGCCTACGGCCCGAAAGCGCTACGGCTCGTCGGCGAGCAGGCCGACGGCTTCATCCTGCAGACGGCCGATCCCGACATCGCCCGTTGGACGATCGGCTCGGTACGCGACGCGGCCACCGCCGCAGGCCGAGATCCTGACTCGATCACCATGTGCGTGGCCGCACCTGCCTACGTGGGCACGAACCTCGCGCACCAACGGGATCAGCTGCGCTGGTTCGGCGGCATGGTCGGCAACCACGTGGCCGACCTGGTCGCCCGCTACGGCGACTCCGGGATGGTGCCAAAGGCGCTCACCGACTACATCAGCGGCCGCGAGGGCTACGACTACGCACACCACGGCCGCGCCGGCAATCCGTCCACCGACTTCGTGCCCGATGAGATCGTCGACCGGTTCTGCCTCATCGGCCCCGAGTCAGCCCATGTCGACCGGCTGCAGGAGCTCAAGGAGATCGGGGTCCACAACTTCGCCCTCTACCTGATGCATGACGACAAGGAGAAGACGCTCTCCTCATACGGCAAGGACGTGATCACACACGTCTGATCCCGGCGCGCGCCGGTCCTTGGCGATCTTCAGGTGCCGACAGGCGTGCACGACCACTGGGCCGCCGTCGATGTCCACCGGCGGCGCGAGCGAGTCGGCCGAGACCGTCGGCGCAACGGCGCCCGGGTCAACGGTCGATGAGTGCGCGGCCGCCCCACTCCGGCGCCAGCAGCGACCAGACCTCGGTGTCGTGCCGGACCCCCCGGTACGGAAACTCCTCGCGCAGCACCCCGTCCAGCCGCATGCCGAGCCGGCGCGCGACGTTGCGGCTGGCGGTGTTGTCGGGGCGGCAGAGCCACTCGACCCGGTGGATGCCGCGCACGCGCACCGCCCAGTCGACGAGGTGCCCCACCGCCCGGGTGATCAGCCCCCGGCCCTGCCCGGCCGGCTCCAGCCAGCAGCCGATCTCGCACGTGCCCGCGGCCGCGTCGAAGTCGACGAACATGGTCCCGCCGACGAGCGTGCCGTCGAGCCAGATGCCGTACAGCCGGCCGGCGTCGCGGGCGGCAAGGTCCGCGTAGCGCTGCAGCGTGGCGCGGGCCGAGTCCAGGTCGGTGCTCCGGCTCGCCCACGGGATCCACGGGTCCACCGCAGCGCGCGCCCGGTCCAGATGGGCGAGGAACTCCTCGGCCTGCCACGGCTCCAGCGGGCGCAGCTCGGCCCCGTCGTTCAGAATGATCGCGAACACTCGCGCACTGTACCGGCGTGGTCCGGGTCGGTCGCACCGACGGTCTGTCCTACCGATCAGATCGCGCCGTCATGGGGCTTCCATGATCGGCAGGACAGGCGGTCCAGACGACCATCCTGTGCGGGTCGTCGGCGCCGGTCCTCAGGGCACACCAGTTCGCACCATGCCAAGTGGGCGTGCGCGCGACATTGCCCTCGGCGCCGTTGCGATCACACCCGAAGATCCCACCGTCCCGGGCACCGTTCAACTGAGCCACCGGACGGGTTATCCGGAAGTGGACACCCTCTCTCACGGCTTCGGCTAGGGTCCCCCAGTGGACGCCCAAGCCGGCGCCATTGAGGCGCTCAAGACTGATCCGGTCACTTCCGCTCTTCGTCGCTCACTGGACCTCTACTACGGTGACCCGGAGCGCGAGGCGGAAATGGACCGGCTCTACGCGCGTTTCGTCAGAGCCCGAGATCTCGTCTTCGACATCGGCTCTCATGTGGGCGACCGCATCGGCAGCTTCCGCCGCCTCGGGGCCCGGGTCGTGGCCGTGGAGCCGCAGCCGCTGTGCGCGCGAGCCATCCGTGCCATATACGCCGGCGACGACCAGGTCACACTGGTCGAGGCGGCATGCGGTGCACATGTCGGAAGCGTCCAACTCAACATCAACTCTGCCAACCCCACGGTATCCACCGCTTCCCCTCACTTCCTGCAGGCGGCGGACGGCGCAGTCGGGTGGGAAGACGAAATATGGGACTCTGAAATCGAAGTGACGTCCATAACTCTGGACGCACTCGTGGCTGAATACGGCGTGCCGGCCTTCGTCAAGATTGACGTCGAGGGTTTCGAGGATGCAGTGCTGGAAGGGCTGAGTCGTCCCCCGCCCGCACTCTCCTTCGAGTTCACCACGATCGAGCGCCCGGTAGCGCAACGTTGCCTCGATCGTCTCACCGCGCTCGGCTTCAACGGATTCAACATCGCGCTGGGCGACACCATGTCGCTGGCTTTGCAGCAGTGGACGTCCGCGGAAGGCATGGCGGCGCACCTCCTCTCACTGCCACACGCGGTCAACTCCGGTGATGTGTACTGCCTGTCGCAGTCTCGCCGACAGCGCCCGGACAGGACCGAATAGCCCACCGTGGAGCGTTCCCCTGAGAAGCTGACGCCCTCGGGCCGCCGAGGTGGTCACCCGTACGCGTCTACAAGCCGCTCGGCGCGAAGCCCGCGCCGTTGCCTGTCGTGTTGTGGGCTCACGGCGGCGGCTGGATCCTGTTCACGAACGACGACTACGACGCGTCGTGTCGCGCTCTGGTCACCAAAACGGGCGCGATGGTCGTGTCGCCGGAGTACCGCAAGGCTCCGGAGCATGTCTTTCCGGCTGCCCACGACGACGTGCTGGCCACCTACCGGTGGCTCCGGGCCAACGTCACCGAGCTCGGCGGCGACCCGTCGCGCATCGCCGTCGGTGGCGAGGGCGTCGGGGCGAACAAGGCGGCGCACGCCCAACAGGACGCCGCCCTGTACCTGCGGCAGGCGTTCGACCAGAGCCCGGCCGCCCAACCCTTGCAGGACACGTCGACGCGGGGACCCAAGGTCATCGGGTAACACAACGGGGCGGATCTCGGCGTCGAACGCTTGACCGCGTCGGTCTCCTCCGGGTGGTCTCAGACCCCGGAGGGGAAGGTCTCCGGCTCCCGCAGGCCGGCCCGGCCGGTGTGCAGGGGGCGTACCCCCTGGGTGGCGTCGAACCAGCAGAAGGCGTCGTACCGGTCGCCCAGCACGGTCGGCACGTAGTTGCCCAGCCGTTCCCGCTCCGGGTGGTAGACCACCCCGATCGCCCGATGGTCCAGTTCGTCGGTGAGCAGATCGGGCCGGTCGCCCCGGGGGAAGGCAAAGAGCGCCCGCTCGGGGGCCGAGCGGTGCAGCACGTCCTCCAGGGTGCCGGTCATGGCCGGCGGCACCGGCATCAACTCGGTCGGCGCGCCCCATGCACCGCCCGCGACGACGGTGCCGTGGTGGGTGCCGAAGCCGACCAGCACCACCTGGTCGGCGCCGTACCGCTCGCGGGCCAGCTGACCGATGTTGATTTCCCCGGCATCGGCCATGTCGGTCGCCCGGGCATCACCGACGTGGGTGTTGTGCGCCCACACCACGGCCTTCGACCCGGGGCCGTAGTGGTCGAGAAGCCGGTCCAGGGTCTGGTCCATGTGCCGGTCCCGAACGTTCCAGGACTGCCGCCCACCGGCGACCATCGCCCGGTAGTAGCGTTCCGCGCCGGCCACCACCTCGGCGTTCTGCCAGGCGGCAAAGCGCGACCCCGGGTCACCGCCAGCCTGCGCGGGGCCGCCGGCCGCGGCGCGGAGCGCGACCAGCAGGTCGACGACCTCGTTCTCGCAGTTGGTCGGCACGAACCGGGTGGCCATCGCGTACTCCTGCGGGTCCTCCCGGTACGGCTCGAAGCAGCGGTACGCGGCCAGCGCGACGGGCACCAGGCCCGGTTCCCGCTCGCGCAACCAGACCAGGATCTCCCGCAGCGACTCCCAGAGCGAGTAGACGTCCAGCCCATGGAAGCCGACCCGATGCTCCGGATCGACGCCGGTGTTGTGCCCCCGCAGCCAGCGGCAGAAGTCGACGACCTCCTCGTTGGCCCACATCCAGGTCGGCCAGCGCTCGAACGCGGCGAGCGCGTGGTACGGGTCCTCCGGCGCGTCGGCGCGGCAGCGGACGCTCCGGTCGACCCTGTCGCAGTCCGGCCAGTCCCCCTCGACGGCGACGAATGAGAAGCCCTGCTCGGCGATCAGGCGCCGGGTCAGCTCCGCCCGCCAGCGGTAGAACTCGTGGGTGCCGTGGCTTGCCTCGCCCAGCATCACCACCCGAGCGTCGCCGATCCGGTCCAGGAGGACGTCGAGGTCCCCCGCGTCCGTCAGCGGCGCGGCGAGTGCGACCACCTCGTCCGCGTACCGTGCCACGGTCCCTCCCCCGTCGGTGCCGTCCTTCCGGTTCGGCTACCCGGCGGCGCGCCGGACAAACGGGCGGCGCTACCGCCCGCACGCGCCCATGGCTCGGCGGTGGCTATCTGACCTTTCGAGTCGATCGGGCGACGATGTCCTCGTACTCCGGGTGCTTGCCCAGCCACTCGCCGAGGAACGGGCAGATCGGCACCACGGTTCGACCCTTGGCGCGCGCGTCGTCCATTACCGCACGAGCGAGGGTCGATCCGACGCCCCTGCCTTCGAACTTCGGATCGACCTCGGTGTGGGTATAGACGATGATGTTGCCGGTCAGCTGGTAGGTGACCACCCCGGCCACCGCACCCGCCTCGTCCCGCGCCTCGAACCGCTCCTGCCCCGGCGCGTCTGTCACGGTGAATTCCACCCGACCATCCAAGCACGGCTGCCATCAGATGGATGTCTGAGGCGGCAACGCCCTTCGACGATGCGTGTCCTCGCTGATCACGGCAGATGAGTGCAGCGACCGGATTACTGTGGTGGTCGCGAAACGGGGATGCGCCGTCGATCAAGACTTGGCACCCTCAACGGATGCAGCCGACCGACGACCTCACCGCCCTACGCTACGCGCGGATGCGCTGGAACACACCGTTGTCGGAAGAGCATGCGGCTCTGCTTCTGCGGCGGCTTGATATCCGCTCTGGTGCACGCGTGCTTGACCTTGGCTGCGGATGGGGCGAGCTGCTGCTCAGGGCAGTTGCCGTCGGCGGCGTGGACGGCGCGGCCGCGACGACGGGCATCGGTGTCGACACGGACGATGATGCTCTCGCGAGGGGGCGGGAACTGGCCACGGACCGGTCATTGGACAAGCACGTCACCTTCGTGAAGGGGGAAGCGGCGGCCTGGCGGGAGCCGGCCGACCGCGTCCTGTGCGTTGGCGCTTCGCATGCCTTCGGCGGTACGGCCGCTGCCCTCGAAGCGCTCGCCGAGTTCGTCCGGCCCGGTGGCCGACTCCTGTTCGGCGACGGGTACTGGGAGCGTCCACCTACGACCGAGGCCGTGGAGATCTTCGGAGAGGAGACTGTCGCTCTTGCGGATCTCATCGAGCACGCACGCGGTCTGGGCTGGCGGGTCCTGCACCTCAGCACGGCCGACCAGCGAGAATGGGATGACTTCGAGGCCACCTGGCGTGCAGGCCGGCAGGAGTGGCTGCTGGAGCATCCGCAAGACCCCCGCGCGACGGAGGTCCGCGAGTGGCTCGATGCCCGGCTGCGCGAGTACGTCAGCACCTACCGCGGGGTTCTGGGTCTTGGGTACCTCGTACTCGGTCGCTGACGCTGTGACAGCCCACCAGTCGCCCCGGCGGCCTTCTGGACCGAGCCTTTGGTCTCGCAACGTACTTACGCCGGATAGACGAAGACGTCACTCTGGCGCCAATGGATGACATGCGGGCAGTGGTGTTCGACTGGCGGGGCACCCTGGTGACGACCTTGTCGCCGGAGGACTGGGTCCGCGCTGCGTTGGACCGGCTCGGCCGCGGCAGCCGGCCGGAGTCGGTGGCGAGGACATGGGCGGCCATCGCGGAGGCGGCGGGTGAGCCGGACCGACTGGACGCGCCGGGGGTCGACTGTGATGCGGCCGTCCACCGGGACGCGTACCACGGCGTCTTCGCCGACGCCGGTCTCGACGCCGAGCTGGCCGACGCCCTCTACGCCGTGGAATCCGACCCCGCGTTCAACCCGTTCGCGGTCGACGCGGCGCCGGTGCTGCGGGCGATCGCCCGGCACGGTCGCCGAATCGCGGTCGTCAGCGACGTCCACTTCGACCTCCGACCGGCCTTCGCCGCCGCGGGCCTGGCCGACGTCGTCGACGCGTACGTGCTGTCGTACGAGCACGGGGTGCAGAAACCCGACCCTCGGGCCTTCCGGCTGGCGCTCGACATGCTCGGCACGGTGCCTGGCCAGACGCTGATGGTCGGTGACCGGCGGCAGCCCGACGGCGGCGCCCTCGACGTCGGGATGCCCACGCTGCTACTCCCGCCCCTGGTCGACGTGCGTCATCAGCGGTTGGGCCTGGTCGCCCGGGCCCTCGGCGTATCCGTCGACCGATCGGCGTGAGCCCGACGGAGTGGCGTGGCGCCGTGGACGGCCATAGGGTTCCAGATCGCGTCCGTGAGCAAGCAGTTCACCGCTGCGGCGGTGCTGCTGGCCCAGGGCGGTGCGCTGGACCTCGACGACCGGATCGAACGCTGGTTTGACTACAGCAGCCCGGGATACGTCCTGCTGGCGGAGGTGGCGCAACGGGTGGCCGACCGGCCATACCGCGATGTGCTCGCCACTGAGATCTTCGCGCCGCTGGGGATGGAACGCACCTTCGCCGGCTCACCAGGCGACCGCGACGACATCGCGCACGGACACGGCGTCGATGGCGGCGCCCGTCCCCTCGTGGGAACTGGACAGCGTGGGCATGGACGCCGGCGACGTCTGGTCCACCATCGGTGACCTCGTCGCCTGGATCGACGCCCTGCGGGCCGGACAGCTGCTCGACGGGCGGTACCGCACGCTGATGCTTACCGAGCGGGCGCCGACCGGCGGACGACCGACGGCACGCGGATACGGCTGGTTCGTCGGCACCATCGCCGGCGAAACCCTGGTTCCACCACGACGGCGGGAACGCGGGATTCATCGCGTTCGACGGCTGCCTGCCCGAGTCGGACCGTCGGATCGTGATGCTCAGCAACACCGCGGCGACCAGCCCCGCCGTACTCGATGAACTGCTGGCAGTCACGCTCGGGGCGTTGTCGTAGGCTCGGGTGCATGGGAGATCCGTTCCGGGTGCGCATCACCGTGCGCGGCTACGAGCTTGACACGCAGGGGCACCTGAACCAGGCCGTCTACCTGCAATACGGCGAGCACGCCCGGTGGGAATGCCTGCGCGCCGCCGGAATCTCACAGGACCGGCTCATCTCCTCCGGAGTGGGACCCGTCGCCTTGGAGGTCACCCTGAAATACCTGCATGAGCTGCGCGGTGGGGACCAGGTGGATGTCTCCTGCGAGTTCCGCTGGGGCGAGGGCAAGACCTTCCAGATCGAGCAGGACTACACCCGCCTGGACGGCACCCAGGTCGCGACTGTGACTGGGGTGGGCGGGCTGCTCGACCTGTCGGCCCGGCGGCTGGTGCCCAACCCGCGGGAGCGGTTCCGAGAGCTGGCCACCGACCCGGGGCCGCTCAACCTCTGAGGCCCGGCGTCCGGGCGGCACCGTTTTACGCCCGCTACCGCGGCGACGATCATCCCGGGACGGCATACCTCGGCCCTGCTCGCGTCACGCGCAAGCCGGCCGCGCCGTACGCGGGCGGGGAGCGGGTATGGCGGGCGGGATCTGGACCACCCAGTTCGCCGTCTTCCCGGAGAACACCGCCAGCCTCATCCCTCACGAGCGGGCCGGCTTCCGGCGGGTTGGCGGTCCCAAAGGGATCGGTCGCCACGGCGGCCGGTGGGGCGAGAGGGTGCTGCTCGAACGCAATAGCCCGCTGGTGGCCTGAGGTCAGACCGGCTTGACGTACCGGTGGGCCGGCACAGTGATCGTCCCGCCCGAGATCACCGCGGCGTGGTCGAACACTCCCTCATCGGCCCACCCGCACCGCTCGTAGAACCTGCGGGCCCGCGCGTTGCCGGCGACGACCGCCAGCCAGGCTCGCCGATGACCGGCAACAGCGACGAGCCGCTCGGCCTCGGCGAGCAACAACCCCGCCACGCCGGACCCGCGGTGGTCCGCTGACACGTACGCCTGCTCGACCTCGTCGTCAACCACCATCACGAAGCCCGCAACCTCGTGGCCAGCGCCGGTAACCGCGACCACCGTGTCGCCGACGCGCTGGGCGGCCCGCGCTCGGAACGACTCCGGCGTACGCGCCGCGACGAGGGCCTCGGACACCTGCCCGAGGTGGCCGTCGCACCACCCGTCGTACCAGATCCTCGCGACCGCCTCTGCATCCTCGGCGATGGCGGAACGAAGGCTGAAGGCCGGCATCGGTCGAGGCTAACAAAATTGTCGGAGGGCACCGGTAACGTCCATCGCGTGACCGGCCCCGCAGACGTCCCACCCGAGATCCTCGGCCGGCTCCGGCCGGTCTGCCTCGGGCTGCCAGAGACCTACGAGGAGCCAGCGTGGGTGGGCACCCGCTGGCGGATCCGCAAACGGACGTTCGCCCACGTACTCACCGTCGACCCCGACCACCAGATGGCCTACGCCCGCGCCGCCGCGACCGACCACCCGATCTACGTGCTGACATTCCGGTCGCCCGGCGACGAGATCGACGGGCTCGTCAACAGCGGCCACCCGTTCTTCAAGCCGGGCTGGGGCGCCGACGTCGTCGGCATGATGCTCGACGACGACGTCGACTGGGACGAGGTCGCCGAACTTCTCACCGAAAGCTACTGCGTCCTCGCGCCGAAGAAGCTGGCCGCCCTGGTCGACCGGCCGCCCGGCAAAGTCGAGCTTGGGTAGCGGCTCCGCGGCGCGTCACCCGCCTGCCGAGGCTGGTCGCGTCGTCAGAGACTCCTTGCACGGTCCGCAGGTGGTTCTGCCGCTACCGGCGGGTCGCCTCACTGTCGGGTCCCGCGGGCCGGCGGAGATCGCGTTCGGCGCAGCGGTTAGCCTGTGCGTATGCAGGAGGCGGTGTCCTGGAGCAACCTCGATGGCTGACGCCGGCGATGTCCGTCACCTGGCACTGGCGCTGCCTCACGTGGTCGAGATCGACAGTGACGGCTTCGACTTCCGGGTCGCCGACAAAGGGTTCGTCTGGTCCTACCCCGAGCGCAGACCCGGCACGTCGCGCCGCATCCGGACCGATATCGCGGTGCTGTACGTCGGCGACGAAGCGGAGAAGCAGGCGTTACTCCTCGGCGAGCCCGAGGTTTTCTTCACCACGCCCGCGTACGACGGGCTGCCCCTGGTCATGCTGCGGCTGGCGCAGGTGAACGTCGATCGCCTGAAGGAACTCGTCACCGACGCCTGGCGCATGCGTGCCCCGGATTCGCTCGTCGGCGACCTTGATGACGGCACTGATTCGTTGAGCCCAGATCTGAGCAGAGCCGATCAGTAGGTCGAGGTAGCACTCGCCTGATGCGGCAGGCGGAGCCTGCGTAACGCTGCTCGATCGCCGTCTGCGCCAATCATGCTGCTGGAGGAACCGGGCGACCCCAGCGAGCACGCCATCGACCCGACCGGAACCGGTTAACAGGAGGGGTTCGTCCTCAGCAACGGGCAGCACCACGCATACAGCGACGGCGACACCATCGCGCTTGTGCAGGCGCTCGCGATCGTGGAGCACATCGCCGATGACGGTCACCCGCAGGCCAGCGTAGGCTGGCACGTCGACCGGAAGCTAGCAGCGGTTTGCCCGATCAGCGGCCATGAGCGGACGTTACCGAACATCAGCACAAGGCTGGGCCTGCGCGTCAGTCGCAACCGCGTCCTAGCATTGAGATGAGCCCGCCCAAGGCGCGTCTACCCGGTAAGGGCGTTTCCGCAGTTGGAGAGGGTGGCAGCCCGTTCGAGCCGGGCCGGGTCCGAAGAGCCCCTGCGTTCGACGTGGGGGCTCTTGTTTGTCTCGCCGCGGTCCGCTCACGTCGATCTGATCTCGTGCATCGATGAGCGTCGTCCGGCGGGTGGTGACGTCAACCGTGCTGGTGGAGGCGATCAGCGAACCGGTCGGGGGCGCGGACCAGTTGGTCGGTGATGCCGGGTTCCATGGAGGAATGGCCTGCGTCGGCAATGATGTTCAGGGTGGCTTCAGGCCAGTGACGAGCAAGGTCGTAGGCGGTGGCCGGCGAGCAGCACAGGTCGTAACGGCCCTGGATGATGACGGCCGGCGGGTCGCGGATGCGGTCAATGCCATCCAGGTGTTGAGTCTCCGGGTCGAAGAAGTCGCCGTGGATGACGTAGTGGGCGAGAACTTGCGCCGCCGGCAGCGCTGTTTCGTCCGCCGTCAGCGCCGCGACGAGGTCGGGATCGGGCGTCAGGGAAGAGTTGATCGCCTCCCAGCGCATCCACGCATCGGCGCAGCGCAGGGCCTCCTCACGATCAGGTCCGATTAGGCGGCGGTGGTCGCGGCGGCGACGTCGTCACGTTCGGCAGTTGGTATCGGAGCGATGAACCGCTCCCATTCCTCGGGCTGCACATGATGCAGGCCGTGTTGATAGATCCAGGTCCGCTCGCTGCGGGCGCAGCAAGTAGATCCCGCGCAGGATCAGGCCGGTCACCCGGGCTGGGTGGGTCTGGGCATACGCGAGAGCGAGCGTGGAGCCTCACGAGCCGCCAAAAAGCAGCCAAGCGTCCAGCTTGAGACCTTCGCGGATGAATTCGAGGTCGGCGACCAGGTGCCAGGAAGTCATTTCCCGCAGGTGAGGTCCCTTCCGCGTGTGTCGGGCATGGCATGATCTCGCAGTGGCCACCTATGACGTCGCACTCGTGCTGCTTGTCGATCCCTCAGGCGCGGTGCTTCTGCAGCACCGCGATGAAGACGTGGCCGCCTCGCCGAACCAGTGGAGCCTGCCAGGCGGCCATGTCGAGCCCGACGAGTCGCCTGAGGAGGCAGCCCGCCGCGAACTGCTGGAAGAGACGGGTTTGACAGCGGGTGAGCTGCACCCGCTGTGGAGTGGTCCGCGTCCGTATGAGGCCGGCTTCCCTCACACTGTGACGGTCCACGTGTTCTGTGGCACCACCAGGGCGCGGCAGGAGGACGTGGTACTCGGCGAGGGACGGGCCATGGTGTTCGTCCCCCGAGATGAGGTACTCGACCGTGAGCTGGCGGTCTCCTCTGCGCTGGTCCTGTCTTTGCACCTCAACGGCACATGACGCGTGACCGCCGGTCATCGAAGCCAGAGCAGCGCGGCGATGAGGACTAGGCAGGCACGGTAGACGCTGGCGGGTTTGGCGTAGCGGGTGGCCAGGTCGCGCCAGTGTTTGAGCCGGTTGAAGCAGCGTTCGACCTGGTTGCGTTGACGGTAGATGTCCTTGTCGAAGGCGGGGGGTCGTCCGCCACGACTGCCCTTGGTCGCGCGGCGGGCGACCTGGTCGGACCGCTCGGGGATGGTCTGGGCGTTACCGCGCCGGCGCAGCGCGGCGCGGATGGACTCGTGGGCGTACGCCTTATCGGCGACGAGCATGTCCGGACGCTTGCGCGGCCGACCCAGGCCTGGGGAGTTGACGCTGATCACGTCCAGGACGTTGAACAGCTGCGGGTTGTCGCCGGCCTGACCAGGCGTGAGCAAGATCGACAACGGCCGGCCCGCCGATCGACTGCGATATGGATCTTCGTGGTCAACCCGCCCCGGGACCGTCCCAGCGCTTCACCGTCCACGGCCGTGACCGTCCACCGTCCACCGCCCTTTTTTGCGAGCGCCAGCCGCATGCTGGGTGAGCCCGCACAATCGTGGAGTCAACGCTGATCACCCACTCCACCGGCTGGCCGTTACAGTCCGGTCCGGTGGGAGGGAGACGCCATCCGACGCCTCGGCGACCTCGACTCGGGGATCGTGGATTTGCTCTCGACATATGCGAGCCGCGACCGCCCGCTCCCCGTCACAGCTTGCCGCCCGGCGGGCGTCAGCGGTGCATGTGAAGGCGGGTCGTGGTGGAACCGGGCTTGGTGTGGACGCGCACGAGATCGCAGAGCTGGTTGACCAGGACGAGTCCTCGGCCGCCGGGCTGCTGCGGTGGCACGGGAATCCGGCCGGCGAGCGGATTCGTGATGTGCCCGGTGTCGGTGAGCTGGCAGATCAGCCGGGTGCCGTCGGTCCAGACCGCGAGGGTACCGCCGGCGGCGGTGTGTTCGATCGTGTTCGCAGCCAGTTCGTTGACCGCCAGGGTCAGGTCGGAGACTCGGTCCGGGGTCAGCCCGGCCGCGGTGGCCTCGGCGGTCACGACCCGGCGGATGGCCGGGAGGGCATGGAAGTCGATGGCGATGGTGGTCGCGTGGGCAGGCGGGTCCGGCAGCGGCAGGTTAAACCCTGCGGCCACCGCGACCGGGTCGGCGTAATGCGGGCTCGCCCACACCGCGCTGCCCGTCTGCAGGATGGGATGGGTGCGGTAGGCGTCGTCGAGCCAGCTCCGGTCTAGGCGACTGGTGTCGTAGGGGCAGAGGATGGTGGCCCGCCGGCCAGCGAATGCCGCGTTGATCAGGGCTTCGTGCTGAGCACAGGCGGGGTATTCAGTAGCGGTACGGCCGGCCCAGATAGGTTCGCCGATGATACGTACCCGCTTACCGACGTGGGCGGCGGCGAAGGCTAGCAGGACGCCGGGAATGATCCGCCCGGGGTTGCGACCGGCCATGCTCATGTCGTGCAGCTGGACCCTGTCCGCGTCGATGCCAAGCGCGGTGCGGATGTGGTCGAGGTTTTCCCCCGGTACGGCGGCCATGACCGGCTCATCGGCAGCGAGGCCGGCTTGGATGAACGGCACCGTGCCGGCCAGGTACTCCTCGCGGTCGGCGTAGAAGAGGGCGGGGTGAACAAAACTATCGGTATTGGTGGAGGCGGAGACATTCATGCGGCGGCCTCCGAGGTGCGTGGTCCGGCCGCCTCATCGGGCCACCGCAGGGTCAGTCCGGGGCCTGGTCGGCACCGGTCAGGTGCAGTGTACGGGCCTTGGAACAGCCGCTCAGAGCGAGCCCGGCCGGGGCTGAACCGGAGCAACCGTCCCTGGCAGCCCTGCTGAGCTGGTCATCCGCTGCCGCTTGCGCAGGCCCGGGGCCACGAATCGAGCCATCGGCGACAACGCCCGGTTTAAGTTTCAGGGTGACCTTTGTCGGTTGCGCGGACGGCGAGTAGGGCGATGTCGTCGGTGGCCTGTTCGGCGGCGAGTGTGGCCATGATGCGGGCGCAGACCGTTTCGGCGGGACCTGGTTCGACGGCGGAGCAGAGCCGTTCGATGCCGACGTCGATGATTTCGCTGCGGCGTTCGACGAGCCCGTCGGTATAGCAGATCAGTACCGCCTCGGAAGGGAACGCGACTGCGGTGTGCCGGCGGGCCGGTTGAAGCGGGCCCAACCCCAATGGAAGATCAACTGGAACGTTCAGCGTGCCGGCCGGCTGTCCTGGTGCGGCCAGGATGGGTTGCAGGTGCCCGGCGAGGGACATCTGGATGGTGGCGCGGTCCGGAGAGATCATGGCGTAAAGAACCGTGGCGAGGTTCCCGGCCTCGAAATGGTGGATCTTGCGGTCGAGCAAGGTCAGCGCGTTGGCCGGGTTGTCGCAGACCAGGGCGTAGGCGCGCAGCGCGCTGCGGAGGCGTCCCATCACGACTGCGGAGCGCAGTCCGTGTCCGGACACGTCGCCGATGACGACGCCCAGCCAGCCGGAGGGGAGGGTGAACACGTCGTACCAGTCGCCGCCGACGCCGGCGTCGTGGCCAGGCACGTAGCGGGCGGCCAGGTCCACGCCGGGCACGTCGGGTAGGTGGGTGGGTAGCAGGCTGCGCTGCAGGGCGAGGGCGGCGGTGCGGTCGATGCTGCTGGCCCGGGCCTGGCTGGCAAGGCTCGCCCGGTCGGCGGCGAGTTGGAGCAGTCGCACGTCGTCGTCGGTGAATCGGTGCGGGCTCAGGCAGCCGACGTGCAGTACGCCAATTAACTCGCCGCCGGCGAACATGGGCACACCCAGTAGCGAGCGGATCCCCTTGTCGATCAGGATCGGGTTGACCACGTCTGCGGCAGTGACGTCGTCCAGGATTACGGGCAGCTTGTTCCGGGCGATCCGGCCGGCGAAGCCGCGGCCGACGGAGATCCGAAAGCCTTGCCGGACCTCTTCCTCCAGCCCCCTTGCCGCGGTGGCCACTAGCTGCTGGGCGTGCACGTCCAGCAGCAGGATGGCGGCGGTGTCAACCCGCAGCACCTCTCGGACACGGTCGAGGAGCTCGTCGAGAAGGTCGTTGGCGCCAAGCTGGGACAGCGTCGCGTCGGTCAGCGCCTCGATGCGACGCAGCCGCTCGTCGCTCCCGCTACCCTGCACGCCAATCACGGCAGAAGCGTAGCCCCTCCCAGGCCCAGGGCAGGCCACCAGGAGCACCCCGTCCCGAACCAGACGGTCGAGCACCCACCGCCCGGCTGGCGCAAGGCGCAGGTGCATGGAGTCGGGAGCGGTGGCTGGGCCAACGTAACGGCCGGCCGTTCGACGCCCGGCGCTCGGGGTACATTCCACGGTGCAGGAGATCCGCGTCCCTTGGGAGGGAGAGTCGTGGTCGGGCACCCGAGAGACCGCTCTTCTCCTTCCCAAGCCCGGTTACTGCTCGAGACGAAGATAACCGCCGGTCAGCTGCCCGCCGTACGCCAGAAGGTGGAGGCCATCGCCCGCCAGTGCGGCCTGACCGGGGAACGGATCAGCGACTGGGTCACCGCAGTGCACGAGCTGATGACCAACGCCGTGCGCCACGGTGGCGGCGCCGGACAGCTACGCGTCTGGGAAGACGGTCGCCTCATCTGCGAGGTCCGAGACGAAGGCCGTGGCTTCTCCACCGCGGACTACGTCAGCCCTCGGAATCGGCCGCCGCTGTCCGTAGCCGGCGGGATGGGCCTATGGATCGCACAGCAGATGACCGACGACCTGCAGATCCACAGCAGCCCGGCCGGCACCATCGTGCGGATCAGCACCACCGTGCACGGTGCTTAGTAGCGCTACTCGGGCCGCGGCGAGCAGGTCGATGACCTGACCCAGACCGCCATCGTCGGCCTGGTCAAGCCGGTCGCCCACCCCGCCCTGGGCGTCGGCTTCACGGCGTACGCCATCCCGACCATCGTCGGCGAGGTCAAGCGCTAGTTCCGCGATCGCACCTGAGTCGTCCGGGTGCCCTGCCGTCTGCAGGAACTCCGTCCGGCGATCAGCGCGGCCAATACCACGCTGACCCACACGCTGGGCCGCTCCCCGAGGGCCGCCGACACCGCAACCCACCTCGGCGTCACCGAAGAGGCCGTGCTGGAAGGGCAGGAAGGTGCCCGCGCCTACCGGGCGACCTCGCTGTCCACCCGGTAGACACCGACACCACAACTGCACTCGGCGACACCCTCGCCGCCGGCGACCCCGACTACGAGCTGGTCGAATTGTCCGCCGCCTCGGTCCCGCGCTGGCCACATCGCCCGAACGTCGACACGGTCATTGGAGGCGTGGCGATCCTCAATGCGCTGCCACGACCACCGCGTCCGGCTCGAGGTCGGCGAGCCGGGCCGGCCGCACGATCACGAGCAGAACCGCCATCGCCGCCACCATGCCACCTGCAACGACGAGGGCCATCGCCACCGCGTCGGTGCCCAGCACGCCCACCAGGGGCGCGGCCAGCGCGCCGACGCCGAACTGCACGGCGCCGAGCAGAGCGGAGGCCGTCCCGGCCGCTTCCCCGTGCCGGGACAGGGCCAGGGCCGGCGCGTTCGGAATCGCGAGGCCCGCCGCCGCGAGCACCACCCACAACGACACCAGCAGGCTCGGCAGCCCGCCGAGCCCGGTCGCGGCGAAGGCGAGCAGCGCCAAGCCGGCCCCGGTCCCCACGGCCAGGGCGGCAACGAGGATCCGCTGCGGCGAGTGACGGCGCAGCAGCCGTACGTTGAACTGGGTCGCCGCGATCAGCCCGACCGCGCCCACGCCGAAGGCCAGCCCGAACTGCTGCTCGTCCAGCCCGTACTGCTGTTGCAGGACGAACGACGACCCGGCCACGTAGGCGAACAACGCCGCCATGGCCAGCCCGGCGACCAGGACCAGGCCCATGAACGTACGGTCCCGCAGCAGCGAGCCGTACACGATCATCGTCGCGACCACGCCGCCGCGTTGGCGCCGATCGGCCGGCAGCGTCTCGCGGAGGCCGAGCGCGGCGACCACGACGAGCAGCACACCGAAGGCGGCCAGGGCCACGAACACACCGCGCCAGTCCGTCCAGCGCAGCAGCCCGCCACCGAGGGTCGGAGCGAGGATCGGCGCCGCCCCCATGACCAGCAGCAGCCGGGAGAGCATCTTGGCGAAGGCCGCGCCGCTGAACAGGTCGCGGACCACGGCCATCGCGACCACCGAGGCCGCTGCGACGCCGAGGCCCTGCACCACCCGCAATACACCGAGAACCGCGATGTTCGGTGCGATGACGCAGAGCATCGACGCGATGACGTGCAAAGCGATGCCGGCGATCAGCGGCGCGCGCCGGCCGACGGCGTCGGACAGCGGGCCGATCAGCAACTGGCCGAGGGCGAGGCCCGCCAGCGTGCCGGTGAGGGTCAGTTGGACCGCCGCCGACGTGGTCTGGAAATCGGCGACGATCGCGGGAAGCGCGGGCAGGTACATGTCGATGGTCAGCGGACCCACCGCGATCAGCGACCCGAGCACGAGGACGAGCCGCAGGCGTTGTCGGGGGCTCATCAGGTCACCCGGCGTCAGCGGGACTGCCAGCCCCTCAGGGGCGTCGACGGTGGCGGTCATCGGGTCGGTTCCGACCGGTCGTTGCGCAGCCGGGCCGGGAAAAGTGCAGGAGTCACATCTGGCTCCAAATCCGGATCCGCTGATCTGATTCCCGGTCGACAGGGAGGTAACGGAGGTCACAGTCGAGCGGCGGCGACGAACCGGCGATCCAGGCCTCTGCTCGCAGCTGAATCCTCGCCGGTCCTTGCCAGGCAGTGCGCCTCCGCCAGCGCCTCACCCGGCCCTACGCTGCCGCCGGCTTCGTCCTCGAGGGCTTTCCGAGCAAAATCATCGCCCCCGGTGTCGCTCGACGCCCTGCTGTCCGATCTCGGCCGTTGCGTGCAGCTACGGGGCGCGTAACTGCCGCCGCCGGTGTTCGGTGATCGGCGTTCGGCGTTCGGCGTTCGGCGTTCGGCGTTCGGATACTCGTTCCGATCCATGCCGGGCAGACGCCTGCTCGAGTTAGGCCGCAGAGCGGATTGATGCGTCGGCACACGGGTAGACGGCGCCGGTCCGAGAGGAGGAGCAGGTGGTCCACGAGGATTTCATCGACGCAGTGGCCAGGCGGGCAAGGGTGTCGGCCGATCAGGTCACGACGATCACCCGCGCGACCTTGGAGACATTGGCAGATCGGGTCAGCGGAGGCCAGGCTAACGATCTTGCCAAACAGCTGCCTGAAGGGCTCGACGATCACCTGCGCAAACCTCGGGAAAACGTCGAGCCGTTCGGGCTCGTAGAGTTCGTGCAGCGGATAACCGCACGCGCCGGCGTTGACGATGTGCTCGCCAGTGCCGGGGCCCACGCGGTCCTCGCTCAGCGGGTGGCCCCGCCTGACTTCCTACTTGGTGTTGTGTTAATCGCGGGTCTGGGTGTAGTCGATCAAACCGGACGAGACGTCCGGTGATCTGCGGCTACGTCGGTCATGGGTGGTCAACAATGGCCACCCGTGGTTCGCCTTTGACGGCCTGGGGACGGCCTGATCTTACCTCCGGGGGCTGCCTCAAAGATGGGTACGGAACGGGCACGCCGGCACTCCTTCGCCCCCATCATGGCATCGACTAGCTTCAATTAGATGCAACCGATGCCAAGTAGGGTAGGCAAGTGATGTCAGACGATGGAACGCTTCCCGCAGGTCAGCCCGACCACCTCGACAGTTAGCAGCGCGAAGCCCGACAGCACTCACCTCAGGTGACGGGGGCCGGGGGTTCCGGAGGGCGACCCGCCGCCCGCCGCGCGTCGGCCAGCGCGATGAACAGCAGAACGAGTGTCGCCGTGCCCGCCGCCGCCAGGGGCGGCACGAACAACAGGGGCACGGCGAGCAGTGCCAGCACGATGACGCCGACGATGCGAGGCGGCGAGACGCGGCCGAAGACGGCCCACTCCATCCGGGCCCGGCCCACGACGTAGAGCGCGGGGCCCCCGAGGATCACGGCGAGCCAGGCCGGGACGGCGTCGCGGGCCGGATGCCTCTGGACGAGCTCGTACCCGATCGCGGTGGCGACGATGCCGAGGATCATGATCAGGTGAGCGAAGGCGATGTGGCGGCCGAAGCTCGCCCGGTCCTCCGCCGCCGTCACCGCGTCGGGGAGGATCTGGCCGGCCCGGAAGAAGTAGATCCGCCACAGCAGCACGGTGGTGAGGAACGCCAGGATCAGGCCGACGGTCCGGTACGGGCTGGGGCTCGACGGCCCCCTGGTGTAGGAGACGCCGATGGTCAGGACGCCCTCGCCGAGGGCGATGATTAGAAACTGCTTGTAACGGTCGGCGAGGTGGTGACCGCCCACCGACCACGCGGCGGCGCGTCCGCGGCCCATGCCCGGCACCGGCCAACCCAGGCGCGCGGACCCGAGGTCGATCGCAATCGCCAGCGACCACAGGAGGACTCGCCCTCCGGGTTGGGCGAAGGCTCCGACAAGCCACGGTACGGCGCCCACGCAGAACCAGATGCACGCGCGCGCGTAGAGGCTCTGGAGCGCGTGGCCCCGCAACAGCAGGCCGAACAGAAGGGTCCGGCCGACCTGCAGGGTCACGTACGCGAGGGCGAAGGTCAGGCCGCGCCCGCTGAACGCGTACGGCACCGCGGTGCCCATCATGAGCAGCCCGAAGGCACTGGCGAGCACCGCGACCTGAACGCCGAATCGTAACGGCTCGAAACGGGCCGTGACGTACGAGGTGATCGTCCAGGCCCACGTCAAGGGGAGGAACAACAGCAGCGTCTGGCCCATCGTCAACCAGCGCACCGGGAGGCTCATGCTCGACAGTCCCGGCACCGCCTCCGCCACCAAGCGGGTCAGGGCGAACACCATGACCAGATCGAAGAACAGCTCGACGAAGGTCGCCGACGGCCCGCTCTCCCGACCGGGCCGCAGACCGACGGCCGAGCCGACGTCTTGCCCGGCATGTCCCATACTGCTTCATCCAACGCCGATCCCGCCCGCCGCGACGTGGGATGCGCCAAAGCGGGAACCTTCCCTCGAGTTGCTAGTGCGGTGTCCACTAACGTTCGCCGGTTTTCGGCCGTGGGAATTGTCGTACGGGTGGTGTTGGCTTCGGTTCATGCCTCGTCGTCGGGACCCGTCCGCGCCGCCGGTCATGCATCGCACCGCGCGTGTCGCGGTGCGGGTGACACCGGGGCAGCGGCGGCGGTGCTTCGGGCTGCTGCGCTCCGCCGGTGATGTGTGGGCGTGTGTGCTGGAGGTCAACGCGTGGCGCCGCCGCCGTGGGGACGCGCCTCTGGTCGGTTATCAGCGGTTGTGCGGGGAGTTGGCGGCGTCGGGGCCGGGCACGTTCGCCGAGCTTGACTCCACGGGTGCCCGGTCGGTGTTGCGCCGGTTTTCGGATGCGTGGTTCGCGGCGGCGAAGCGCCGCAACGGCGGTGACCTGTCGGCGCGGTTCCCGCGTCGCCGGCGGGGGTTGGTGCCGGTGCGCTGGTATCACGGCACGTTCACTCTCGACGGGCGCCGGGTGCGGATCCCCACCGCCATGGGCACGGCGCCGTTGTGGGTGCGTCTGGCGCGGGAGGTGCCCTATCCGGCCGGGCAGGTCCGGTCGATCACGCTGCTGTGCGAGGGCGGCCGGCTGTTCCTCGACGTGACCGCCGAAGTCCCGGTGACGGTGTACCCGCCGGGTGAGGAGCCGGATCCGGCCAGGGTGGCTGGGGTGGATCTGGGGATCATCCACCCCTACGCGGTGGCCGGCCCGGACGGGGATGCGTTGTTGGTGTCCGGGCGGGCGATCCGCGCCGAGCACCGCATGCACCTGGCCGACACCAAAGCCCGCCGCCGCGCCGTCGCCCGCCGGGCACCCAAGCCCGGCCAGAAGGCGTCGCGGCGGCGGCGGCAGTACCGGCGCCGGGCGCGGCGGGTTGAGGGTCGGCATCGGCGGCGGGTCCGCCAGGCCCAGCACGAAGCCGCCCGTACCGTCGTCTCCTGGGCGGTGCGGCAACGCGTCGGTGTGCTGCACGTCGGTGACCCCCGCGGGGTGCTCGAGCTGCCGGCGGGACGGCGGCACCACCTGCGGTTGCGGCAGTGGCAGATCGGCCGACTCATCCAGGTCCTCACCGACAAGGCCGCGCTGGCCGGTATCGGCGTGCGGTTGGTCGACGAACGCGGCACTTCCTCCACCTGTCCCGCCTGCCGAAGGCGGGTGCCGAAACCCCGTGGGCGGAGCCTGTCCTGCCCGCACTGCCGCTTCTCTGGGCACCGCGACCTCGTCGCGGCCGCCAGCATCGCCGTCCGTGTTCCGGGCGGCGGACCCACCACCGAAACAGCCGTCGTGCTGCCGCAGGTGGTCACGCACCGTCGAGCCGGCCGGCACCTGCCTGGTGCTGGCCGGTCCCGGCGTGACCCCCGCCACCCACCTCGGACGGCGCGAGGGTCGGTTGGCCTGCGGAGGCCCGCCCCACCACCCGGTGGGGAGTCGCTCGCCTACGGCGAGGATCCACAACACCCACCGCAAACCCGGTGAACGTTAGTGGACACCGCACTA
>NZ_JBNCLC010000024.1:0-90680 GCF_049844475.1 Micromonospora sp. DT47
CGACTCATCCAGGTCCTCACCGACAAGGCCACCCTCGCCGGTATCGGCGTGCGGTTGGTCGACGAACGCGGCACCTCGTCCACCTGCCCCGCCTGCTACCGGCGGGTGCCGAAACCCCGTGGGCGGGCCCTGTCCTGCCCGCACTGTCGGTTCTCCGGTCACCGCGACCTGGTCGCGGCGGCCATCATCGCCACCCGCACACCGGGCGGCGGACCCACCACCGGGACAGCCGCTGTGCTGCCCACGGTGGTCACGCACCGTCGAGCCGGCCGGCACCTACCTGGTGCTGGCCGGTCCCGACGTGACCCCCGCCGCCCACCCCGGACGGCGCGAGGGTCGGTTGGCCCGCGGTGGCCCGCCCCACCACCCGGAGGGGAGTCGCTCGCCCACACGGCGAGGATCCACAACACCCACCGGAAACCCGGTGAACGTTAGTGGACACCGCACTAGGTTCGTCACGCTCCGGGCCTCCCGGGCGCGCCCCCGTCCCCTCCACGCCCGGAGCAGCGCGATGTCCGACCACCCGCCGCCAGCCGCTCCCACCCCACCGGCGGGGCCGCCCGAGGACCCGGCCGGACCGGCCGTGGCGGGGGCCGGGCCGTACCCGGCGTGGACACCGATGGACCCGCTCCCGGGGCCGCAGCCCCCGGTCACGCCCGGCGGGTGGGCCGCGCCCGACACCGCCACCGTGCCCTACCCGGTCGCGACGGGGCCCGGCATGCCCCCGCCCGGAGCGGGTACACCTTTCGGCTGGCCGGCACCCGTCGCCCCACCGAAGCGCCCGACGGGCTCCGGGCGCGGGCTGGGCGATCGCGCCGTGGCCGCCGCCGCCGCGGTGATGGTGCTCGTCCTCTGCGGCGTCATCGGCGCCGTCAGCGTCCTCTACCGGCTACCCGGCGGGTCGGACCGCGCCGACCCCGTGGCGGAGGAGCCGTACGGCCCCGAGCCGGGATCCAGCCCGGGGGTGGTCGACTTCCCCGCGCCGACCTGGACCGCCGTACCCGAGCCGGAGCCGACCCCCACCCGGCACACGGCCGCGCCGACCGCCACCCGGCCCGGGCGGAGCATCGTGGTGTACGAGGTGACCGGCCGAGGATCGGCCGACATCCAGTTCCACGACGAGAACGGTGAGCTGGTCCGTTTCGACGCGGCTCCACTGCCCTGGCGCTCGAGGTTCCGCACCGACCACCCGGAACTCGCCTACGTGCAGGCCACCCGGCGGGAGCAGACGGTGGGCATGCTCAGCTGCTCGCTGACGGTCGACGGCGGGCGGCCGGTCCGGGAGTCGATCGACGGCGGAGGACTGCGGACCAGTTGCGGGGGTTGACCGTGGGCCAACCTCCGACCCGGCCCGTAGGCTGGCTCCCGTGACGACCGCCCCCGATGTCGACCCGCTGGTGGCCCGAATGCGACCGTTCGGGACGACCGTCTTCGCCGAGATGTCCGCGCTCGCCGTCCGGACCGGCGCGGTCAACCTCGGGCAGGGCTTCCCGGACACCGACGGCCCGCCGGAGATGCTGGCTGCGGCGGCCGAGGCGCTGCGCAGCGGGCAGAACCAGTACCCGCCGGGGCCGGGGATCCCCGCGCTCCGCCGGGCCGTCGCCGACCACCAGCGCCGCTTCCACGGTCTGGAGTACGACCCGAACGGCGAGATCGTGGTCACCGCCGGCGCCACCGAGGCGATCGCCGCCAGCATCCTCGCGCTCTGCGAGCCGGGCGACGAGGTGATCTGCTTCGAGCCGTACTACGACTCGTACGCCGCCTCGATCGCGCTGGCCGGCGCGGTCCGGCGGCCGGTGACGCTGCGTCCCGGCGCCGACGGCCGGTACGCCTTCGACCCGGCGGAGCTACGCGCCGCGTTCGGGCCGCGGACCCGGCTGGTGCTGCTCAACTCCCCGCACAACCCGACCGGCAAGGTCTTCACCGCCGACGAGCTGGCCCTGGTCGCCGAGCTCTGCCGGGAGCACGACGCGTACGCGGTCACCGACGAGGTCTACGAGCACCTGGTCTTCACCGACGCCGCCGCGCCGCACGTGCCGTTGGCGACGCTGCCCGGGATGCGGGAGCGGACGCTGCGCATCTCGTCGGCCGGGAAGACCTTCTCCTGCACCGGCTGGAAGGTGGGCTGGGTGAGCGGCCCGGCGGCGCTGGTCTCGGCGGTGCTGCGGGTCAAGCAGTTCCTCACCTTCGTCAACGCGGCCCCGCTGCAACCGGCGGTGGCGGTGGCGCTGGCCCTGCCGGACGCGTACTTCACCGGGTTCCGCGACGACCTGCAGCAGCGTCGTGACCAGCTGGTCGCCGGCCTGACCGACGCCGGGTTCGAGGTGCTGACACCGGAGGGGACGTACTTCGTGACGGCCGACGTGACCGCGCTGGGCGGGCGGGACGGGGTGGAGTTCTGCCGCTCGCTGCCCGAGCGCTGCGGGGTGGTCGCGGTGCCCACCCAGGTCTTCTACGACGACCCGGAGGCCGGCCGGCGGCTGATCCGGTTCGCCTTCTGCAAGCGACCCGAGGTGCTCACCGAGGCGGTCACCCGGTTGCGCCGGATGGCGGCGGTCCGATGACCGACGGGTACGCGGAACGGGCCCGGCAGATCGCGGCGCTGCGCGGCTGCGACCGGATCCTGTCCCGCGCCCGGCCCACCTCGGTCGACGAGCAGCTCGCGGTCATGCGGGCCACCGCCGAGCCGGACGTCCTGCCGGACTTCTACGGTGAGGGTGGCGCGGTCGAGGCGCTGGAGCGTCGGGTGGCCGAGCTGCTCGGCACGCCGGCCGTGGCGTTCTTCCCCACCGGCACGATGGCCCAGCAGGTCGCCATGCGGTACGGCGCGGAGGTGACCGGCCGGACCGCGGTCGGCCTGCACCCGCTGAGCCACCCGCTGATGTACGAGCGGGACGCGTACGCGGTGCTCGGCGGGCTGCGCGCGGTGCTCACCACACAGGCCCCGCGCAACACGGACGCCGAGGAGGTGGCTGCCCTCGCCGAGCCGATCGGCACCCTGCTGCTCGAACTGCCGCTGCGCGACGCCGGTTTCGTGCTGCCGACCTGGGACGAGCTGACCGCCACCGTGGCGGCGGCCCGCGCCCGGGGCGCCCGGGTGCACGTCGACGGGGCCCGGCTGTGGGAGTCCACCAGCTGGCTCGGGCGCTCGCTGCCCGAGATCGTGGGGCTGGTGGACAGCGTCTACGTCTCGTTCTACAAGTCCCTCGACGGCATCTCCGGGGCGGCGCTGGCCGGCGACGAGGAGCTGGTCCGGTACGCCCGGACGTGGCGGCACCGCTACGGCGGCCAGATCTTCCAGCAGTGGCCGGCCGCCCTCTCCGCGCTCGCCGGGCTGACGCACGAGCTGCCCCGGCTCGCCGGCTACGTGGCGCACGCCCGTACGGTCGCCGCCGCGCTGGCGGAGCTGCCCGGCGCCCGGGTGTTCCCCGCGCCCCCGCACACCCACCAGTTCCGGCTCTGGCTGCCGCACCCGGCCCGGGCACTCGACGACGCCAACCTCGCCCTCGCCGAGGAGGAGAAGGCGTGGTTCGTCGGCGGCTGGCGGGACAGCGAGGTGCCGGGGCTGGCCATGGCCGAGGTGACGGCGGCCGGCCCGGCGCTGGAGTTCGACGCCGCCCAGGTCGTGGAGCTGGGCGAACGCTTTCTCCGCCGAGTCTCCGCGGCGACCTGAGCCACTGCCGGCCAATGGCCCGGCCCGGTCAGCCCGCGGCGCGCGCCGCTCCACCGCTCCGGGTCGGCGGCCCGGCCTCGTCCCGGTCGGCGGCCGGCGGGGCGGTCCCGGGCCCGTCGGCGGTGGTCGGGGCGGCCGGCGACCGGTCGGCGGCGAGCGTGGCGAGCAGCGCGCCGCCGTCGGCGAGCAGCACCGACTCGGCGTCGTCGACGAAGGCGAGGTCCGCCTCGACATGCCGGCCGGCGGCGGCGGCGAGCAGGCCGACCACCGGGTCCTCGGCACGGCGCCGCAGCCCGTCGAGGTTGCGCAGCTCGCGCATCAGGTGCCCGCGCTGGTTGCCGAGCACCGTCCGCACCGTCACCGCCTCCCCTGAGCGGGCCGCGGCGGTGACCTTGAGGAAGAAGTCGTCCCGGAAGCCGCCGCTGCGCGGGCTGGGCTCGCCGAGCCAGCGGTCCAGCTCGGCCCGGCCGTCGGCGGTGATCTCGTAGACCACCCGGTCGGGCTTGACTGCTCGGCGCCGCCGCGGTCGCCGATGTGCTCTACCTGAACATCCGGGACCGGGCCGCCGAGCTGGCCACGCTGCGCGCGGTCGGTTGGACCGACGCCGCGCTGGGCCGCCTCGTCGGGTACGAGGGCCTGCTCCTCGGTCTGCTCGGTGCCCTCACCGGAGCGGGACTGGGCCTCGGCGGGGCGGCCTGGCTGGTGGGCGACCTGCCGAGGCAGCTGGTCCTCGTCGCCGCCACGGTAGCGCTGGCCGGGGTGCTGCTCACCTGCCTGGCCGCGCTCGTCCCCGCCGCGCTGCTGCGCCGCCTCCCGACCGCACGACTACTCGCAGAGGAGTGACCATGGACGCGACCACGGGGAGCACGGTCCGGACGGCCGGGCTGGTCCGGCAGTTCCGCACCGGCACCGAGCGGCTCACCGCGATCGACGACGTGTCGCTGGAGATCACCGCGGGCTCGGTGGTGGCGTTGACCGGTCCGAGTGGATCCGGCAAGTCGACGCTGCTGCACATGATCGGCGCGATCGAGCAGGCCGACCGGGGCACCGTGACGGTGGACGACGTGGAGGTCACCGCCCTGCGCCGGGCCACTCTCGCCCGGTACCGCCAGGGCGTCGGCTTCGTCTTCCAGCGCTACCACCTGCTGCCGGCGCTCACCGTGCTGGACAACGTGATCGCCCCGGTGCTGCCCCGACGCGGCCGGTCCGACCACGCGGCGCGGGCCCGGGAACTGCTCGACGCGGTGGGGCTGGCCGGGCGGGAGCGGGCGCTGGCCGCGCAGCTCTCCGGAGGTCAGCAGCAGCGGGTGGCGATCGCCCGGGCGCTGATGGGCGCGCCCCGGCTGCTGCTCGCCGACGAGCCGACCGGCAACCTCGACTAGACCACCGGCGCGCAGATCCTCGACCTGCTGCTGGATCTGCGCGACCGGCACGGCATGACGATCCTGCTGGCCACCCACGAGCGGGCCATCGCCGCCCGGTGCGACCGGCTGGTGCGCCTGGGCGACGGGCGGGTCGTCGAGGACATCGACCTCACCGACGGCGAGGATCCGGCCACCACCTTCGACCGCGCGGCCCGGCTGCGCCTCTAGATGTACTGGCCGGGGACGTTGATCAATCGCGTGAAGGGCGGCTGGTTGGCGCAGGCGGTGTGCGGCCGATGGTGGTTGTAGTGATGGAGCCAGGTAGCGAGCGCCTCTCGACGCTCGTGCTCAGACTGATAGCAGCGGGCGTAGGCCCATCCGTCGGCCATGAGCGGTGCACCGTGGACGGGGCGATGCCGAGTCGCGCGGCGAGCTGAACCGGTCCTTCCCGCAAACGCATTCGCAGGCTGACGCACCGTTTCGTCGTTGACCGGTTGGTCTTGTTCGGCGACGACTTCGGCCGCGACGATCGGTCGTGCATGGGTTCGCCGGCGAGATAGCGGTTGACCCACCGTTTCACGGTGGGCCAGGAAACCTGGAAGCGGGCCGCGACCTTGCTGATCGGCCACCTGTCGTCGACCACGAGACGAGCGACGATGGGTGGTGAACTGCTGGGAGCGGGGAACGCGGATGGCTGTCACCTCACGGTTGCGCCTGCTTCGGCAAGGTGAGAACTTCGGCTCCGTCGTTGGTGATGGCGATCGTGTGCTCACTGTGCGCTGTCCGGCAGCCTGTCGCGCTTCGGAGTGTCCAGCCATCGGCATCGGTGACGAGCTCGGCGGTGTCCGCCATGACCCATGGCTCCAATGCCAGCAGCAGCCCAGGGCGCAGCCTGTATCCGCGACCGGGCCGCCCCGTGTTTGAGACGTGCGGGTCCTGGTGCATCGTCGATCCGACGCCATGACCGCCAAACTCGGTGTTGATCGGATATCCCGCCTCGCTGAGGACCGAGCCGATGGCATGGGAGATGTCACCGATGCGAGCTCCGGGGCCGGCCGCGGCTATCCCTGCGCTCAATGCGCGCTCGGTCGCGTTGATCATCGCAACGCTCTCCGGGGGCTTTACGTCGCCCACAATGAAGCTGATGGCGGAGTCAGCGACAACTCCGCCTTTGGAGACAGCGAGGTCGAGCGTCAGCAGGTCGCCGTTGGCAAGCGTGTAGTCGTACGGCAGTCCGTGGAGCACGGCGTCGTTAACTGACGTGCAGATGTAGTGGCCGAACGGCCCGCGTCCGAAGGACGGCTCATAGTCGACATAGCAGGACTGCGCCCCGGCCTCGGCGATCATGCTGTGGGCCCACAGGTTGATGTCCAAGAGGTTTGTGCCGACCGTGCTGCGGCTCTTCAGTGTCTGCAGCATGCCGGCGACCAGGGCGCCTGCGTCCTTCGCTCGTGGCAGTTCGGTGGGGTTCAGGATCTCGATCATGCGGTGCCTTACTCGTACAGCCAATAAGTATCCCGGCCATATTATCCCGGTATTAGAATCGGAGCCATGGTTAGGTTGCCGCTCACTCCCGCAGAGGTCGAGCGCGGACAGCGCCTCGGCGCCCTCCTGCGTCGAGCCAGGGGGGAGCGTTCGATGCTCGATACCGCGCTGGACGCAGGTGTCTCGCCGGAGACTCTTCGGAAGATCGAGTCCGGTCGCGTAGCCACCCCTGCCTTCCCGACCATCGCTGCGATCGCCGACGTCCTCGGCCTTTCCCTCGATGCAGTGTGGTCGGAGATCAACCAGTCAGACGGCGGGGTCGAACTCGCAAGATCAGGTCGCCACGCAGGTGAGCGGTTGGCCTCGTAAGTCTCGACCCCGCAGCTCCGTTGCAGTTGCCGACGATAGAGAACCGCGCCGCCGGCAGCGGAGCTGACGACCTGGGGGCCGGGGACGGCACGGCCCCAGCCCAGCCAGCTCACCGCCGGGGACGGCACGGCGGAGCCGACCGCGGGCGCGGCCCGCGACGACGACGGCCCGGGCCCGCCAGCGGCGGGCCCGGGCCGAAGGTGACAGATGTCAGGCGGTGGGGCTGGCGGCGCGGACCTGCTCGGCGATCCGCTCGGCGACCTCGCGGGCGGTCGCCTCGGTGGCCGCCTCGACCATCACCCGGACCAGCGGCTCGGTGCCGGACGGGCGCAGCAGCACCCGGCCGGTCTCGCCCAGTTCGGCCTCGGCGCGCTCGACCTCGGCGCGGACGGCGGGGGCGGCGGCGCCGACGGTCCGGTCCCCGACCGGCACGTTGATCAGCACCTGCGGCAGCTTGGTCAGCACCGAGGCCAGCTCGGCCAGCGACTTCCCGGTGGCGGCCATCCGCGACATCAGGTGCAGCCCGGTGAGCGCGCCGTCGCCGGTGGTGGCGTACGCCGGCATCACGATGTGGCCGCTCTGCTCGCCGCCGAGCGCGAGGCCGGAGGCGCGCAGCTCCTCCAGGACGTACCGGTCGCCGACCTTCGTCTCGACCAGCCGGATGCCCTCGGCGGACATCGCCAGGCGCAGGCCGAGGTTGCTCATCACGGTCGCGACCAGGGTGTCCTGGGTCAGCTCGCCGGACTCCCGCATGGCCAGGGCGAGGATCGCCATCAACTGGTCGCCGTCGACCTCCTCGCCGTCGGCGGTCACCGCGACGCAGCGGTCGGCGTCACCGTCGTGGGCGATGCCGAGGTGGGCGCCGTGCTCGACCACGGCGGCGCGCAGCGCGTCGATGTGGTTGGAGCCGCAGTCGTCGTTGATGTTGAGCCCGTCCGGCTCGGCGTAGATCGCGATGACCTCGGCGCCCGCCTCGCGGTAGGCGACCGGGGCGACCTCGGCGGCCGCGCCGTTGGCGCAGTCGACCACGACCTTGATCCCGTCCAGCCGGTGGCCGACGGTGCCGACCAGGTGCTGGACGTAGTGGTCGGCGCCGTCGAGCAGCTCGTGCACCCGGCCGACGCCCGCGCCGACCGGCCGGTCCCACGCGGTGGTGGCATTCGCCTCGACGGCCGCCTCGATCCGCATCTCGATCTCGTCCGGCAGCTTGTGCCCGCCGGCGGCGAAGAGCTTGATGCCGTTGTCCGGCATCGGGTTGTGCGACGCGGAGAGCATCACGCCCAGGTCGGCCTTGGCCTCGGCGGTGAGGAACGCGACCGCCGGGGTGGGCAGCACCCCGACCCGGACCACGTTGGCGCCCGCACTGGTCAACCCGGCCACCACCGCGGCCTCCAGCATCTCGCCGCTGGCCCGGGTGTCCCGGCCGACCACCGCCAGCGGCGGGTGGCTCTTGTCCGACTCGGCCAGCGTGTGCGCGGCGGCCACCGCCACCGCCAGCGCCAACTCCGGGGTGAGATCCGCGTTCGCCCGCCCGCGTACGCCGTCCGTGCCGAACAACCGACCCATACCCGCCAACCTCCGATGAACGGTCCCAGGAAAAGCGAACGGCCGGACCACCTCCCGTCGAGGGGAGGCGGCCCGGCCGTTCGTCAGAAGTACAACGTGCCGCTGAAGGTCAGCGCTTCGAGTACTGAGGAGCCTTGCGGGCCTTCTTGAGGCCGTACTTCTTGCTCTCCTTGACCCGGGGGTCCCGGGTGAGGAAGCCGGCCTTCTTCAGGGCCGGGCGGTCATCCGGCTCGTTGACGATCAGCGCCCGGGCGATGCCCAGCCGGAGCGCACCGGCCTGACCGGTGGTGCCGCCGCCATGCAGGTTGGCGATGACGTCGAACGCCTCGGGCTTCTCGGCGGTGACCAGCGGGTCCTTGATCAGCTGCTGGTGCACCTTGCTCGGGAAGTACTCCTCGAGGTCCCGGCCGTTGCAGGTGATCTTGCCGGTGCCCGGCACGATGCGGACCCGGACGATGGCCTGCTTGCGCCGACCCACGGTCTGGATCGGGCGGTCACCACGCGGCGCGCGGGCAACGGGCGCCGGCGCCTCGGTGGCCTCGGGGGCGACCTCGGTCTCGGTGATGTCGGTCATGCTGCTTCCTTCGCCCGCGCTCACTGCGCGATCTGCTTGATCTCGAACGGCACCGGCTGCTGCGCGCCGTGCGGGTGCTCGGCACCGGCGTAGACCTTCAGCTTCTTGATCAGCTGACGGCCGAGCTTGTTGTGCGGGAGCATGCCCTTCACGGCCAGCTCGACGGCCCGGTCGGGACGCTTGGTCAGCAGCTCGTCGTAGCCGATCTGCTTGAGACCACCCGGGTAACCGGAGTGGCGGTAAGCAACCTTGGTATGACGCTTGTTGCCGGTCAGCGCAACCTTGCCCGCGTTCACGATGACGACGAAGTCGCCCGTGTCGACGTGCGGCGCGAAAGTCGGCTTGTGCTTGCCGCGCAGCAGCGTGGCGGCGTGGGTGGCCAGGCGGCCCAGCACGACATCAGAGGCGTCGATAACGTGCCACTGACGCTCGATCTCACCCGGCTTCGGGCTGTACGTACGCACAGGTCTACCTTGTCTCGTCGTCGGTCTGGGGTTGCGCGCCGAGGTGACCAGGCGCGCACGAACGACCAAGCGTACCTGATGCGGCACGCCTCTGGATGTCGTACAACAGCAGGCAACGATACCCGCCGGCCCGTCCGCAGGTCAAAACGGGGGGCCACCCAGCGTGGCCTGCGGCTTTACGATGTCACAGGTCACACCCCGGGCAGCCGGCGGGGCCCCGGCCGCAGGTACACCGCCCAGGTCACCAGGAAGCAGAGCGCGTACCAGCCGATGAAGGCCAGGTACGCGGCGTCGGCGTTGCCCGAGGTCAGGAACGACTGCCGGAAGGCCACGTTGACCAGCACCCCGCCGGACGCGCCGACCGCGCCGGCGATGCCGATCAGCGCCCCGGACAGCCGCCGGGCCCGGCGCTGCGCCGCCTCCGGGTCGCCGGTCAGCTCGGCCTCCGTCGCCGCCCGGGCGCGGAAGATCGCCGGGATCATCTTGTACGTCGACCCGTTGCCGACCCCGGAGAAGACGAACAGCGACAGGAAGCCGGTCAGGTAGAGCGGGAAGGACCGCTCCCGGGCGGCGTACAGCACCAGCCCGGCGCCGGCGGCCATCGCGACGAAGTTCCAGAAGGTCACCCGGGCGCCGCCGAGCCGGTCGGCGAACTGCCCGCCGAGCGGCCGGATCAGCGACCCGACCAGCGGGCCGAGGAAGGTCAGCCAGGCGGCGTCGACCGGGGTGGGGAACCGGTCGTGGAACTGGAGCTGGAGCACCTGACCGAAGGCGAAGCCGAAGCCGATGAACGAGCCGAAGGTGCCGATGTAGAGCAGCGACATCACCCAGGTGTGCGGGTCCCGGGCGGCCTCGCGCAGCGCGCCGGGCTCGTTGCGGGCGTTGGGGAGGTTGTCCAGCCAGCGCGCCGCGGCCAGCGCGGCCAGCACGATCAGCGGCAGGTAGACCGCCGGCACCAGCCGGGGGTACGCCGCCCCGGCGGTGGCCAGCACAGCCAACCCGACGAGCTGCACCGCCGGTACGCCGAGGTTGCCGCCGCCGGCGTTCAGCCCGAGCGCCCGCCCCTTGAGCCGGTCCGGGAAGAAGAGGTTGATGTTCGCCATCGAGGAGGCGAAGTTGCCGCCGCCGACCCCGGTCAGGCACGCCAGCACCATCAACGTGGTGTACGACACCCCGGGCTCGAGCAGCAGTGTCATCGGCACCGCCGGCACCAGCAGCAACAGGGCGCTCACGATGGTCCAGTTCCGCCCGCCGAAGCGCGCCACCGCCAGGGTGTACGGCAGCCGCAGCACCGCGCCCAGCGCGGCCGGCACGGCGGTGAGCAGGAACTTCCCGGCCGGGTCGATGCCGTACGCGGGCCCGAGGAAGAGCACGGTGACCGACCAGAGGCTCCACACGGAGAACCCGACGTGCTCGGCGAAGATCGACGCCCAGAGGTTGCGGCGGGCGATCCGGGCTCCGGTCGTACGCCAGAACGTCGGGTCCTCGGGGCGCCAGTCCTCGATGCGGTGCCGGTGCCCGGTGGCGGGCGGGTCGGCGGTGACTGCTGTCGTGGGGGCGAGCGTGCTCACGGCGGCTCCTCCTCGTCGTTGTGACCAGGAGGGACGCTAGGAACGGGGGGTTTCGGAGACGGTGCCCGTCGTGGGTCGTTCCGGAAACGGAGATCGCACGTCGGCAGGGCGGCGGTGGTGAGACGCTCAGATCTCCTGGAGGATGCGCAACGCCCGGCCGACCCGCAGCATGGTCTCGGTGTCGGCGACGTCCACGCACTCGGTGAACCACTTCTTCATCGGCGAGGAGAGCCGGTCGGGCATCACCACCCAGCGGCCCATCGGCACCGCGAGCGGCGAGTCCCGCAGCAGCGACTCGTCGACCACCTCGACCACGATCACGATCGGCACGTCGGTGGAGTTGTAGACGTCGGAACTGATCACCAGCCCGAGCCGCTCCCGGGCCCCCTCGATCCGCCAGACCTCTCCCCTACGCAGCACGCGGGCGCCCACCGAACAGCACGTCGTCGACCATGCCGACCTCGGCGGCGTCGGCCAGGGCGGCGGACTCCAGGTCGAGCCCGGCCCGGCCGACCGCGGCCGCGTGGGCGGTGAAGACCTCGCGCAGCGCCTTCTCGCGGGCGGCCTGGTCCATCCACGCGGAGAGCGACAGCCCCTCGCGCTTGGCGAACCGGCGGGCCTCCTCGATCGTCTCGTCCGAGAACGACAGGGTCACCTTGGCAGTCATGCCGACGAGACTACCCACTGGTATGACCGCCAGTCATCCCCCTTCCCACCCGCCGCCGAACCGGTCAAACCGGTACACGTGATCGATCCGCGTCGGCGACGTGGGGGACTTGCGGGCTTGATCGACTCCATGTCGGCGATACGGCGGCATCCGGTGTCGCCGGACCCCGCCGTATCACCGAAATCGCGACGGCCCGGGGCGGGCAGGTCAGGCGGCGGGGCGGCGGCCGCCGAAGACGGCGAACCGCCACGCCTTGAAGAAGCAGTCGACGTCGACCAGGCCGGCCTCGACCAGCCAGCGGCACTGGTCCGGCACCGGCGCCGGCCGGTCGTGCCGCATCCGCTCGCGGGCGGCGGCGATCTCCGCGGCGTCGGAGCCGAGCGCGGTGATCTGCCCGGTCCACACCTCGTCGTAGCGCCGGTCCAGCGCGGGGGTCGGGCCGGCGACCTGCTCGGCGTTGACGAACACCCCGCCGTCAGCGAGCGCGTCGGCCCCCCGCCGGTAGAGCGCCCGCTTGCCGTCGTCGTCCAGGTGGTGGATGGCCAGGGCGGAGACCACGGCGTCGTACCGGCCGGCGGGCAGCGGGTCGGCCAGGTCGGCGACCACCGTCCGGTGCGGCACACCCCGGGCGGCGAGCCGCTCGGCGGCGACCGCGAGCATCCGCGGCGCGCCGTCGACCAGCGTCACCCGGACCCCCGGCACGGCCGCGACCAGCAGCAGCGAGAGCAGCCCGGTGCCCGCGCCCAGGTCCAGCACCTCGGGGGTACGCCCCGAGGCCAGCGCCGCCCGCAGCGGCGGCGCGGCCACCTCGACCGCGGTGCCGTAGAAGCCGTCGAAGCAGGGCACCAGGCGCCGCCTGGCCTCGTCGTACGTGCCCGCCACCGCGTCGAACGCCGCCGCCACATCCATCCCCGGCTCCCATTTTTTGAGACAGTTGTCCCAAATTCTAAACCTTGCCGACCGGCCGGGTGGTCCCGTGCGTAGTGAGCCGCTCTTGACAGGACCGAAACAGAAGGGACCCGGACCGGAAACCGCTCGACGGCACGCTTTCCCGACATGACAGACGGTGCACGCTCCGCGACCGGACCGGGGACCGGCCTCCGGCAGGCGGAGACGCACTGCCCGTACTGCGCCCTGCAGTGCGGCATGGTCCTGCGCGACACCGGCGACCGGGTGGAGGTGCTCCCCCGGCAGTTCCCCACCAACCGGGGCGGCCTCTGCCAGAAGGGCTGGACCGCCGCCGACCTGCTGGACCACCCCGACCGGCTGACCACCCCGCTGCTGCGCGACCGGCCCGGCGGCGAGCTGCGCCCGGCGAGCTGGGGCGAGGCGCTGGACCGGATCGTCACCGGCATCCGCACCGTCCAGACCGGACACGGGCGGGACGCGGTCGCGGTCTTCGGCGGCGGCGGGCTCACCAACGAGAAGGCCTACGCGCTCGGCAAGTTCGCCCGGGTGGCGCTGCGTACCCGGCACATCGACTACAACGGCCGGTGGTGCATGTCCTCGGCGGCGGCGGCCGGGATCCGCGCCTTCGGCGTCGACCGGGGCCTGCCCTTCCCGGTGGCCGACCTGGCCCGGGCGGAGACCCTGCTGCTGGTCGGCGCGAACCCGGCCGAGACCATGCCGCCGCTGATGCGCCACCTGGCCGACCAGCGGCACGCCGGCGGCCGGCTGATCGTCATCGACCCGCGGGCCACCGCCACCGCCCGGCAGGCCGACCTGCACCTGCAACCGCTGCCCGGCACCGATCTGGCGGTGGCGAACGCGCTGCTGCACCTCGCCGTCACCGAGGGACTGGTCGACCGGGAGTACGTGGCCGCCCGCACCACCGGGTTCGAGGAGGTGCGCCGGACGGTCGCCGGGTACTGGCCGGCGGAGGTGGAACGGCTCTCCGGGGTGCCGGTGGCCGACCTGGCGGAGACCGCCCGGGCGCTCGGCACCGCGCGCAGCGCGATCATCCTCACCGCCCGGGGCGCGGAACAGCACGCCAAGGGCGTGGACACGGTCACCGCCTTCGTCAACCTGGCGCTCGCCCTCGGCCTGCCCGGCCGCCCCGGCTCCGGGTACGGCTGCCTGACCGGCCAGGGCAACGGCCAGGGCGGGCGGGAGCACGGCCAGAAGGCCGACCAGCTGCCCGGGTACCGGAAGATCGACGACCCGGCGGCCCGCGCGCACGTCGCCGGGGTGTGGGGCGTCGACCCCGACGAGCTGCCCGGGCCGGGCGTGCCCGCCTACCGGTTGCTGGACTCGCTCGGCACGCCGGGCGGGGCCCGGGCGCTGCTGGTCTTCGGCTCCAACCCGGTGGTCTCCGCGCCCCGGGCGGCCCGGGTCACCGAGCGGCTGCGCGCGCTGGACCTGCTGGTGGTGGCCGACTTCCTGCGCTCCGAGACGGCCGAGCTGGCCGACGTGGTGCTTCCGGTCACCCAGTGGGCCGAGGAGGACGGCACGATGACCAACCTGGAGGGTCGGGTGCTGCGCCGCCGGGCGCTGCGCGAGCCGCCGCCCGGGGTCCGCTCCGACCTGGCGATCCTCGCCGAACTGGCCGCCCGCCTGGACCCGTCCGGACCCGAATCGGCCGAGTCGCGCGCGATCGCGCCCACGGCGGCCGAATCCGCCGCGGCCCGACCCGCAACGGCCGGGCCAGCAGCGGCCGAGCCCGACGCGGCCGGACCCGAAGCGACCAGGCCCGCGACAGCCGGGCCGGCGGACCGCTTCCCGACCGACCCCCGGGAGGTCTTCGCCGAACTGCGCCGAGCCTCGGCGGGCGGCGTGGCCGACTACGCCGGGGTGACCTGGGACCGGATCGACAGGGACGACGGCGTCTTCTGGCCCTGCCCGGACCCGGACGGGCCGGACACCCCCCGGCTCTTCGCCGACGGGTTCCCCACCCCGGACGGCCGGGCCCGGTTCCACCCGGTGAGCCACCGGCCGGCAGCCGAGCAGATCTGCGCGGACTACCCGCTGCACTTCACCACCGGCCGGGTGCTGGCCCAGTACCAGTCCGGCGCGCAGACCCGCCGGGTCGCCGCGCTGCGCCGGGCCGCGCCCGGTGGCTTCGTCGAGCTCCACCCCGACCTGGCCGCCCGCCTCGACGTGGCCGAGGGGGACGAGCTGCGGGTCACCTCGCGCCGGGGCGAGCTGCGCGCACCGGCCCGGCTCAGCCCGGCGATCCGGCCGGACACCGTCTTCGCGCCGTTCCACTGGCCCGGCGCGGCCCGGGCCAACTCGGTCACCAACGACGCGGTCGACCCGGTCTCCGGGATGCCCGAGTTCAAGATCTGCGCCGTCCGGGTGGAAAAAGCATGAACGTCGTGATCGTGGGTTACGGGATGGCCGGGTCGCGGCTCGCCGCCGAGCTGCACGCCCGGGACGGCGACCGGAAGGTGACCGTGCTCGGGGCGGAACCGCACCGGGCGTACAACCGGATCATGCTCGCCACCCTGCTCGCCGGGAAGATCGACGAGCCGGACGTGGAGCTGGCCGAGGTCGCCGGGCAGGGCGTGGACGTACGGACCGGGGTGGGCGTCACCGCGATCGACCGGGCCGCCCGGACGGTACGCACCGACGACGGCGACCGGATCGGCTACGACCACCTGATCCTCGCCACCGGCAGCCGGGCCCTGGTGCCGCCGCTGGCCGGCCTGGACGCCGCCCGGCCACCCGACCGGGTGGTGCCGTTCCGCACCCTGACCGACTGCCGGCGGATCCGCGCCGCGGCCGACGGCGCGCGCACCGCCCTGGTGCTCGGCGGCGGGCTGCTCGGGCTGGAGGCGGCCCGCGGCCTCGCCGCCCGGGGGCTCGACGTGACCGTGGTCCACCCCACCGGGCACCTGATGGAACGGCAGCTCGACCCGGCCGCCGGCACCATGCTCGCCGGCACCCTCGCCGACCTCGGCGTACGCACCGAGCTGGCGGTGCCGGCCACCGGGGTGGCCGCCGGGCCGGACGGCGTCCGCCTGCACCTGGCCGACGGCCGCGCCCTCGCCGCCGACCTGCTGGTGCTCTCCTGCGGGGTACGCCCCGACACCACCCTCGCCGCCGCGGCCGGGCTGGCCGTGGACCGGGGCGTGGTGGTCGACGACCGGCTGCGCACCGACGACCCCCACATCTCCGCGATCGGCGACTGCGCCCAGCACGACGGGACGCTGACCGGGCTGGTCGCGCCGGCCTGGGCGCAGGCCCGGGTGGTGGCGCGGCTACTCACCGGCGAGGACCCGGCGGCCCGGTACCGGCCCCGCCGGGTGGTGACCCGGCTCAAGGCGGCCGGCATCGACCTGGCGGCGATGGGCGACCCGGACGGCGGCCCGGGCGAGGAGCTGACCTTCGCCGACCCGGCCCGCGGCACGTACGCCCGGCTGCGCATCCACGACGAGCGGCTGACCGGCGCGATCCTGCTCGGCGACAACCCGTCGGTCGGCACGGTGGTGCAGCTCTTCGACCGGGGCGGCCCGGTGCCGGCGGACCGGCGGGCGCTGCTGCTCGGCCGGTCCCTCGGCGCGGGCCCGGCGGCGCCGGCGGAGTCCCCGGCGCTGATGCCGGACGCGGCGACCGTCTGCCAGTGCAACGACGTGAGCAAGGGAGCCCTCGTCCGCTGCTGGCGGGCCGGTGCCCGAACGGTGGACGAGGTGGTCGCCGTGACCCGGGCCGGCACCGGCTGCGGCGGCTGCCGGGATGCGGTCGCCGGGATCGTCGGCTGGCTGTCCGAGGTGGACTCCGTGGACGCGACGCGATGAACCGTGACGCAGGGGAGGTGACGCGATGACCGGCGGACGAGTGGTCGTCGTCGGCAACGGAATGGTCGGGCAGCGGTTCGTCGAGGCGCTGCGTGCCCGGGACCACGACGGCCGTTGGCGGGTGACGGTGCTGGCCGAGGAGCGACGACCGGCGTACGACCGGGTGCGACTCTCGGCGTTCTTCGACGGGGTGGGCGCCGACGAGCTGAACCTGCACACCCCCGACGACGGGGTGGAGCTGCGCCTCGGCGAGCCGGCCACCGGGATCGACCGGGCGCGCCGGGTGGTGACGACCGCGACCGGCGAGCACCCGTACGACGTGCTGGTGCTGGCCACCGGGTCGTACCCGTTCGTGCCGCCGGTCGACGGCGCGGACCTGCCCGGGGTCTTCGTCTACCGCACCCTGGACGACCTGGAGGCGATCCGGGAGCACGCCCAGGGCCGGCGCACCGGCGCGGTGATCGGCGGCGGGCTGCTCGGACTGGAGGCGGCGAACGCGCTGCGGCTGCTCCGGCTGGACACCCACGTGGTGGAGTTCGCGCCCCGGCTGATGCCGGTGCAGGTGGACGAGGCGGGCGGCGCGATGCTCCGCCGCTACGTCGAGGAGCTGGGGGTGCGCACCCACCTGGGGGTGGCCACCACCGCGCTGCGCCCCGGCCCGGACGGCACGGTCGCCGCGCTGGCGCTCTCCGACGGCGCGGTGGTCGACGCGGAACTCGTCGTCGTCGCCGCCGGCATCCGGCCCCGCGACGAGCTGGCCCGGGCTTCCGGGCTGCCGCTCGGCCCGCGGGGCGGGGTGCTGGTCGACGCGACCTGCCGTACGGAAGACGAGCGGGTCTGGGCGGTCGGCGAGTGCGCCGCGATGGACGGGACCTGCCATGGCCTGGTCGCCCCCGGGTACGCGATGGCCGAGGTGGTCGCCGACCGGCTGCTCGGCGGCGCGGCCACCTTCCCCGGGGCGGACACCGCCACCAAGCTCAAGCTGCTCGGCGTGGACGTGGCCTCGTTCGGCGACGCGCACGGCACCACCCCGGGCTGCCTGGACGTCACGTTCACCGACCCGGCCACCCGGTCGTACGCGAAGCTGGTCCTCTCCGACGACGCGCGGACGCTGCTCGGCGGCGTGCTGGTCGGGGACGCGGGCGCCTACCCGACGCTGCGGGCCAGCGTGGGCGGCCCGCTGCCCGCTCCCCCGCTGGCGCTGCTCGCGCCGGCCGGCGGGACGGGTGCCGGCGTGACCGCGCTGCCGGGCGCCGCGCAGGTCTGTTCCTGCAACGCGGTGACGAAGGACGACATCGACGCGGCGATCGCCGGGGGCTGCGCGGACGTGCCGGCGCTGAAGGCCCGCACCCGGGCCGGCACCAGCTGCGGTTCCTGCGTGCCGATGGTGAAGCAGCTGCTCGACGCGGCCGGGGTGAAGCAGTCCACCGCGCTCTGCGAGCACTTCGACCTGAGCCGGCAGGAGCTGTTCGACGTGGTCCGGGTGCGCGGCATCCGTACCTTCTCCGCGCTGGTCGCCGAGCACGGGCGCGGGCGCGGCTGCGACATCTGCAAGCCGGTGGTGGCCTCGATCCTCGCCTCGCTCGGCACCGGGCACGTGCTCGACGGCGAGCAGGCGTCGTTGCAGGACACCAACGACCACTTCCTGGCCAACCTGCAACGCGACGGCAGCTACTCGGTGGTGCCCCGGATCCCCGGCGGCGAGATCACCCCGGAGAAGCTGATCGTGATCGGCGAGGTGGCCCGGGACTTCCGGCTCTACACCAAGATCACCGGCGGGCAGCGGATCGACCTGTTCGGCGCGCGCGTCGAGCAGCTGCCGCAGATCTGGCGCCGGCTGGTCGACGCCGGCTTCGAGTCCGGGCACGCGTACGGCAAGGCGCTGCGCACGGTGAAGTCCTGCGTCGGCGAGACCTGGTGCCGGTACGGGGTGCAGGACTCGGTCGGGCTGGCCATCGCCCTGGAGCTGCGCTACCGGGGCCTGCGCGCGCCACACAAGATCAAGTCAGCGGTCTCCGGCTGCGCCCGGGAGTGCGCCGAGGCCCGCAGCAAGGACTTCGGCATCATCGCCACCGAGACCGGCTGGAACCTCCACCTCGGCGGCAACGGCGGCTTCCGGCCCCGGCACGCCGACCTCTTCGCCACCGACCTGAGCACGTCCGAACTCGTCACCCTCATCGACCGGTTCCTGATGTTCTACATCCGCACCGCCGACCGGTTGCAGCGCACCGCCGCCTGGATCGAGGCGATGGAGGGCGGCCTGGACCATCTCCGGTCGGTGATCGTCGAGGACTCGCTCGGGCTCTGCGCGGAACTCGACGTGGCGATGGCCCGGCACGTCACGTCCTACTCGGACGAGTGGCGCGACGTGCTCGACGACCCGGACCGGCTGCGCCGGTTCACCTCCTTCGTCAACGCCCCCGGCGTGCCCGACCCGTCGATCACCTTCGCCGTCGAACGCGGCCAGCCGGTGCCCGCCGGCCGGTCCCGGCCACCCGCCGGGTCCGCACCGCCGGGTGACGCCACGGAGGACGGCACGGCGAACGCCCGCCGGCGGCAGCCGGTCGCGCTGGGCCTGCCGGAGGTACGCCGATGAGCCGCCCGACGACGCTGGACTGGACCGCGGTCTGCCCGCTCGACCGGCTCGACCCGGACCGGGGCGTCGCCGCCCTGGTCGACGGCGTGCAGGTGGCGCTCTTCTCCACCGGGGGAGAGCTGTTCGCGGTCGACAACCTCGACCCGGTCGGCGGGGCGTACGTGATGTCCCGGGGCATCGTGGGCAGCCGCGGCGGGGTGCCGACGCTCGCCTCCCCGCTGCACAAGCAGGTCTACGACCTGCGCAGCGGGCGCTGCCTCGACCTGCCCGTGGTGACGCTGCGCCGGCACGGGGTGCGCTGCCGGGACGGTCTGGTCGAGGTGCGGCTGCGACAGGAGGAGTGATGCGGGACGAACTGGCCGGCTTCACCGTCGGGGTGACCGCCGACCGGCGACGCGACGAGCTGGCCGCGCTGCTGCAGCGGCGCGGTGCCCGGGTGGTGCTCGCCCCGGCCCTGCGGATCGTGCCGCTGGCCGACGACACCGACCTGCGCGAGGCCACCCGGGCCTGCCTGGACCGGCCGCCGGACATCCTGATGGCCAACACCGGCATCGGGATGCGGGGCTGGCTGGAGGCGGCCGAGGGCTGGGGGCTGGCCGAACCGCTGCGCTCGGTGCTCTCCGACGCGTACGTGGTGGCCCGGGGTCCCAAGGCGCGCGGCGCGATCCGGGCCGCCGGCCTGTACGACCAGTGGTCCCCGGACTCGGAGAGCTGCGACGAGGTGGTCGACCACCTGCGTCGGCGCGGGGTGGCCGGGCAGGTGATCGCCATGCAGCTGCACGGCGACCGGCAACCGGAGTGCACCGAGGCGCTGGAGGCGGCCGGGGCGACCGTGATCGAGGTACCGGTCTACCGCTGGGCGCCGCCGGCCGACCCGGCGCCGCTGCACCGGCTCATCGACCTGGTCGCCGGCCGGCTGGTGGACGCGGTCACCTTCACCTCGGCCCCCGCCGCCGAGGCGCTGCTGCGGGCGGCCGGCGACCGTACCGAGACGGTGCTGGAGGCGTTGCGCGGGGACGTGCTGGCCAGCTGCGTCGGCGCGGTCACCGCGGAGCCGCTGGTCCGCCGCGGAGTGCCGGTCAGCTCACCGGGTCGGGCCCGGCTCGGCGCGCTGGTGCGGACGATCGTCGACGAGCTGCCCCGCCGGACGGTCAGCGTCAAGGCCGCCGGGCACGTGCTGACCCTGCGCGGGCACGCGGCGGTGGTCGACGGCGAGCTGCAACCGCTCGCGCCCGCGCCGATGGCGGTGCTGCGGGCGCTCGCCGCCACGCCGGGGCGGGTGCTGTCCCGCACCGAGCTGCTGCGTACCCTGCCGCGGGGCGCGGACGAGCACGCGGTGGAGATGGCGGTCGCCCGGCTCCGGGTGGGGTTGCGGGCCCCCCGGGTGGTGCAGACCGTGGTCAAGCGCGGCTACCGGCTCCGGGTGGACTGACCGCTCGGCGTCCACCCGGGCCGGCCACGGCTCAGCCCACCGGGGCCGGGAAGTCCCGTCCGTACTCGGCCTCGAGGCGGAGCATGGCGTGCTCGACCACGGTCACCAGCACCTGCTTGACCGACTCCCGCTGCCGGGCGTCGCACATCACCAGCGGCACGTCCGGCGGGATGGCCAGTGCCTCGCGGACCTCCTCCGGCTCGTACTGCGGCGCGCCGTCGAACCGGTTCAGCGCCACCACGTACGGCAGGTTGCGGTTCTCGAAGTAGTCCAGCGGCGCGAAGGCGTCGGTGATCCGCCGGGTGTCCACCAGGACGGCGGCGCCCACCGCGCCCCGGATGATCTCGTCCCACATGAACCAGAAGCGGGTCTGGCCCGGCGTGCCGAAGAGGTACAGGATGAGGTCCTGCGCCATGGTGATCCGGCCGAAGTCCATGGCGACCGTGGTGGTCTCCTTGCCGGGCACCTTCGAGGGGTCGTCGATGCCCACGCCAGCGGCGGTCATTAGTGCCTCGGTGGTCAGCGGCGTAATCTCGGAGATCGCCCCGACCATGGTCGTCTTGCCCACGCCGAAGCCACCCGCGATCACGATCTTCGCGGAGATGATCTCCCGGCTGCGGCGCGCCCCGGCGGGGTCATAGTTCGCGAAGTCCACTTAGCACCCTTCCCAGCAGGTTCATCCGCTCCTCGAAGCCTTCGGCGGGAGCGGCAGTGTGTAGCGTCAACAGGTCCTCGGCCACCAGGTCGGCGACCAGCACCCGGGTGACGCCCAGCGGCATCCGGGTGTACGCGGCGATCTCCGCCAGCGACTGTGCCCGGCCCTCGCAGACCGTGGCGATGCGGTACTTGTCGTGCCCGGCGAACCGTGACTCGGCGACCTGGGTGGGGGTGGACGACAGCACCGCCTCCAGGGCGATGTCCCGGCTGGGCTCGGTACGGCCCCGGGTGACCGCGTACGGTCGCACCAGCGCGCCGCGCGGGTCCCGCCGTTGGTCCATCCGCGATCACCTCCTCCCGACCGGAGCCGCCGGCCCCGGATCCCTCGTCCTCCCGGCCGGGCGCGGTCGCGCCCGGCCGTGCACCGTCCGCGTCAGGAACGCACGGCATCCCGCGGCAGCGGGACCAGCGCGGCGCCCACCCGCTCCACGAGCAGCGCCATCTCGTAGCCGACCTGCCCGACGTCGCAGCTGCGCGCGGCGAGCACCGCCATCGAGGAGCCGTCACTGATCGACATCAGGAACAGGTAGCCGCTGTCCATCTCGATCACGGTCTGCAACACCCCGCCGGCACTGAACATCCGGGCGGCGCCCTCGGTCAGGCTCACCACGCCGGAGGTGATCGCGGCGAGCTGGTCGGCCCGGTCGGTGGGGAGGTCCCGCGAGGAGGCGAGCAGCAGCCCGTCCGCGGACACCGCCACCACGTGGGCGATGCCCGCCACGCTGTCGGCGAAGTTGGTGAGCAGCCAACCCATGTCCTGCATGGCAGCTGGCCTGTTCATCGGCTCGTCTCCTTGGTCGAGGTGCTGATCTGGTCCGCCCCGGCCGACCGGCCGCGCTGCACGCCGCGGTGGTAGGCGGAGAGCAGCCCGCGTACTTCGTCGGGGGTACGTCGGCTGCGGTCCCGGCCGCCCTTGGGTTCGATGCCGCCGGGGACGAGCTGGGCCTGCGGGACCCGCTTCGGCAGGCCGGAGCGGGTGATGCCGCCGGTGGCCGGTTCGGCGGCCCGGGTGGCCCGGGTCCAGCCGTCGTCGGCCGCCGTGCGCCACGCCTCCGGCTCGGTCACCGGCTCCGCCACGGGCAGCGGCGCGGCCGGGGACGCCGGCGGCGCGGAGGGCGCCGACGCCGGAACGTACGACGGGGGCGCGCCGGCGGCGGGCGGTTCCGGGGTGGCCGCCGGGGCGACGGTCGGGGTGCCGGCGACCGTCGGGGCGGTCGGCACCCGGGTCGGCAGCGGCGGCCGGGCCGACGTCGGGGCGGCGGCGGTCGGCTGCCCGGCGGCCGGCACGTTGTCGAAGCGCGGCCGAGTGAAGATCGCGGTGGCGTCGTCCCCGTGGGACCGGAACCAGACCGCCTCCATCTCCCGGAAGATCGGCGAGTCGGCCGGCGGGGTCGGTCGGGCGGCCACCGGGGCGCTCGGCACGGCGGCCGGCGGGGTGTACGGCACCGCCGGGGCCACCGGCGTCGGGGCCGGGGTGAACGGCGCCGCCGGCCTGGCCGGAGCCGCCGGGGCGAAAGGCGCCGGCGGCGCCGTCGGCGCGGCGGCGAACGGAGTGGGCGCGTACGGAGCGGCGTACGGCTCGGCCGACGGGGCCGTGGGGCCGCCGGCCACCGGGCCGGCCGGGAGCACCGGCCCGGGCGCCGGGGCGGCCTCGCCCGCCCAGGTCCGCTTCGGCAGCTTCGGCAGCGGGTCGAGGTTCGGGTTCGGGCTCGACCCGATCGGGCTGCCGGCCGGGAAACCACTGAAGTGGGCGGGCTGCGCCGGGGCGGCCGAGACCGGGGCGGCCGGTACCGCGGACGTCGGCGCGACCGGCGGGGACGACACCGGGCCCCCCAGGTGCACCGCCGGGGCGGTGTCCCGCGCGTCGACCGGGAGCTGCCAGGGCGCCGGGGCCGGCGCGGCGGTACGCCACTGGTCGGTCAGCGTGGCCGCGGTCGCCCGCCCGCCGGAAACCGGGTCGCCGAGCCCGACCGGGGTGAGTGGCGTCTGCTCGACCGCCATCGGCTGGCGCGGCCGGGTGATCGCCTGGTCCCGACCCCGGTGGGCGGGCAGCACCACGGTGGAGTTCGGCAGCGTCACCTGGGCGACCGTGCCGCCCTCGACGTTGCGGCGCAGCTCCACCCGGATGCCGTACCGGGAGCCGAGCCGGCTCACCACGGCCAGGCCCATCAGCCGGAACGCGGCCACGTCCACGGTCGGCGGCGCGGCGAGCCGGCTGTTGAGCGAGTCGAGCTGCTCGTCGGTGAGGCCGAGGCCCCGGTCCTCGACCTGGATCAGCACGTAGTCCCGGATCCGCCGGCCGTCGGCGACCACGGTGGTGGTCGGCGGCGAGAAGCGGGTCGCGTTGTCGAGCAGCTCGGCGACCAGGCGGACCACGTCGTTGACCGCGTGGGCGGACACCGAAATGTCGGTGTCGACGGTGCCGAACTCGATCCGGTTGTAGAGCTCGACCTCGGACTGGGCGGCCCGCAGCACGTCCACCAGCAGCGCGTCGTCGCGCCGCGGCACGCCCGAGTCGGCGCCGGCCAGGACCAGCAGGTTCTCGTCGTTGCGGCGCATCCGGGTGGCCAGGTGGTCCAGCTCGAAGAGCTGGGCGAGGCGCTTCGGGTCCTCCTCGCCGCGCTCGATCGCGTCCAGCTCGCCGATCATCCGGTCGACCAGGGTCTGACTGCGCCGGGCCAGGTTGAGGAACATCGCCGAAACGCTCGTACGCAGCGCCGCCTGCTCGGCGGCGACCCGGACCGCCTCCCGGTGCACGACGTTGAAGGCCAGCGCCACCTGCCCGACCTCGTCCCGGTTGGCCAGCCGGATCGGGTCGCGCACCTGACGGACGATCTCCTCCACGCCGCCGTCGCCGACGCTGCCCATGGTCTGCAGCCGCTTCACCGCGTCCGGCAGGTCGTGGTTGGCCACCGAGAGGGCGCCCTCCCGCAGCCGGCGCAGCGAGTGGTTGAGCGAGCGGGCCAGCACCACGGCGAGGGTGATCGCGATGAGCAGGGTGAGCAGCACCAGCACCGACTCGACGACGGCCTGCCGGATCACGTCGCTGCGGGCCTGCTCGGTCCGGGAGAGCAGCCGGTCCTGGAGCTGGATCTCGGACCACCGCATCAGGTCGTTGACCGCGCCGATCGCGGCACTGGCGTCCGCCGCGCCGACCAGCGGGCGCCGCCCGACCGAGCGGGTGATGTCGGTGGCCACCCGGTCGGCGAGCCCGACCGCGTCGCCGGAGACCGCCCCGTTGACCAGGGCCCGCTGCTCCGGGTCGGCGGCCAGCGAGAACGACAGCAGCGCCTCCTGCTGGCTGGTGAGGGTGGCCACGAAGGAGGAGAGCTGTTCCTGGTCGAAGCGGCCGGAGCTCAGCGCGGTGTAGGCGACCGCCTCCTCCTCGGCGACCGCCGCCTTGGCCCGGGCGAACGCGGCCACCGCGCGCCGGGCGTCGGCGAGGCTCTCCTGGCCGGGGAGCTGGGCGAGGGTGTCGCCGTACGAGACCAGGTCGGCGAGGATGATCCCGTACCGGAGGGTGGCCTCGGCGACCGGCATCTGCCGGCGGTCGAGCACCTCCTGCCGGGTGGCGTCGAGCGTCTGGAGGTGCTCGTCGATGACCTTGAGCCGGTCCCGGACGGCCGCCGGGACGTCGCCGACCCTCGTCCGCTCGGCCCGGTACTCGTCGATCCGCGCGCCGGTGGCGCGGACCCGCAGGTTGTAGTCGTCCGGCCGCAGCTGCGGGTTGGCCAGGTAGCTGGCCGCCGCCATCCGCTCCTTGTGCAGGCCCTGGGTGAGGGCGGAGACGTCGACGGAGAGCGCGGTCAGCGACCGGATCCGGCTGGCGTCGTACGCCCCCTCGCCCGTGGAAACCAGTCGGATAGTTGCCAGTGCGATGACGGCGGCGACCGGGACGACCAGGATGAGGGCGAGCTTGGAGCGGATCCGCGCGTCCCGCAGCCGGGGCAGCCGGCGCCCCGGGTAGCGTCCGGCGGCGTCGCCGATCTGGGGCAGGGTCGTCGGTCCGGTGCTCACGACATCGCCTCCGTCGTTTCTTCCACGCCTGACCCACCGACCCGCGCCCGGTGCAACGGACAGCGCCACGCGCGGCACGGCCGCGATTTCATCAGAGAAGATCCTGTTTGGGAAGCCGCGGTGAGGCAGGAAACGGTCAACCAACGAGCCGTTCACGATTTGCCCTCATTGCCGCGCACGCTCTGAACAGGCGATGTCACTCCAGAGTGGTTGCATGCCCTCTCCGGAGTGAGCGTTGGTAAACATCTGATGACCCCACGATGTGGGATACGCGTCCCGAAACCGCCGCCGACATCTGCGCTTGACCGCAGCCGCCCCGCATTGGCAAGGTTTTGCAGGCTTTCGCGCACACCGTACGGCACACAATCCCGTTTCTCTACTGAGGACGGACTAGCGGCGGTGACCGGGCAGCGTCCCGCGCCACACCTGGAGGACTGAGTTGAGCCCCATCCGCTCCGCGACCATCGTGGCGCTCGCATCGGCCGTGCTGGCCACCACGCTCACCGGCTGCTCGTTCGGCGCGGGGCAGGAGGACACGAGCCCCATCGTCATCGCCGCCGACCTCGAACTGTCCGGCGCGGCGGCGCCGGTCGGCAAGGCGTACCAGCAGGCTCTGGACCTGAAGGTCAAGCAGCTGAACTCCTCCGGCGCCCTGGGCGAACGGAAGATCAAGCTGCAGGTGAAGGACAATCGTTCCGACGCGGGCGAGTCACTCCGCAACATCGCCGACTTCAGCAGCGATTCCAAGGTCAACGCGATCATCATGGGCGGCTGCAACGAATGCGCGGTCGGCGCCGTCCGCACCGTCAACGAGAAGAAGATCCCGACCATCGCGCTCGCCGCTTCCAGCGTCGTGTCCAGCCCGGTCGCCGACCGGCGGTACGTCTTCAAGCTGGCCCCGAACGCGGCCGACAGCGCGGGCGCGCTCACCACCGAACTGCGCCGCCGCACCATCCGCAAGGTCGCCGTCCTGCACAGCGACGACGACTACGGCCGCGAGGGACTGGACGCGCTGCGCGGGGAGTTCACCAAGGCCGGCATCCGGCTGCTGGCCGCCGACAAGGTGCGGCGCACCGACACCGACGTCAGCCAGCCGGTCCGCCAGTTGACCGCCCGCAAGCCCGACGCCCTGATCATCTGGACCCCGCCGGAGCAGGCGTCGCTCGCCACCACCAGCGCGGGCCAGGCCGGCTTCGCCGGGTCGCTCTTCCTCGACGCGGCAGCCGCCGGCGACCTCTTCCTCGGCGCCGAGGGCAAATCCGCCGACCGGGCCACGCTGATCTTCACCCAGACCATGGTGATCGACGACGTCATCGCCACCACCCCGGCCAAGGCCGCCCGGCGGCAGTGGTTCCAGGACTACACCGCCCGCTTCGGCAGCTACAACGGCTTCTCCTCGTTCGCCGCCGACGCCGTCCAGCTGATCGCCGACGCCGCGCTGCGATCCGGCGGCCCGAGCGACCGGGTCAACCGGGACGGGATCCGGGACGTGCTCGAGACGTCCCAGCTGGACGGCCTCTCCGGGCCGATCCGGATGACCCCCGACAACCACTCCGGCCTGATGCCCCAGGCCCTGACCACCCTGGTGGCCCGGGGCGGCCGCTGGCGGCTGGCCGGCTGAGCGTCGGGGGGGGCCGCCGCCCGGGGGGCCCCCCCACCCCGGGGGGGGGGGGGGGGGGGGGGGGGGGGGGGGGGGGGGGGGGGGGGGGGGCCCCCGGCGGGGGGCCCCCCCCCCCGACGGCGTCAGCGGGCGGAGGTGGTGGCCCGGACCCACGGCAGGGCGAGCCGCTCGACCAGCGAGAGGGCCGAGTAGAGCACGATGCTCATCACCGCGATCAGCACGATCGCCGCCCAGGCGGTCGGGGTGTCCCCGATCCCGTTGTACTGCAGGATCTGGTAGCCCAGCCCCGGCTTGTCGGAGTAGAACTCGCCGATCACCGCGCCGATCGCGGCCAGCGGCATGGCCACCTTGAGTCCGACGAAGATCTGCGGCAGCGCGGCCGGGAAGCGCACCTTGCGGAACGACTGCCACCATGAGGCGTTCAACGACCGGGCCAGCTCGGCCAGGTCCGCCGGGGTGGTGGTGAGGCCGGTCGCGGTGGAGAGCACGATCGGGAAGAAGCAGAGCAGGAACACCATGGTCAGGATGGGCTTCGCGCCCCAGCCGACCGAGACCACCAGCAGCGGGCCGAGCGCGATCTTCGGCACCGCGTTGACCGCCACCAGCAGCGGCGCGAACATCCGCTCGGCCCGCCGGGAGGCGGCCAGCGCCATCCCGATCAGCACCCCGGCCGCCGACGAGAGCAGGAAGCCGAGCAGCGTCATTCCGGTGGTGATGCCGAGCGCCGGCAGCAGCACGTCCGCTGCGGCGGCCAGCGCCCTCCACACGTCCTGCGGGGGCGGCAGGGACGCCGGGTGCACCAGCTTCAGCCCCGAGGTGACCAGCCACCAGACGCCCAGCGCGATCACCAGGCCGAGCAGCGGCAGGCCGACGGCGCCGGGGCGTACCCCGGAGATCCGGGACCGCCGCGCGACCGGCGGCGTGGTCGGGGCCCCGGCGGCGTCGGCCGCGACGCCGGTGGCCTCCGGCCCGGATCCGGCGACGTCCGATCGGGTAGGGGTGGACTGCCTCATCGTCTCCTCCTCTCCTGCCGGCGCGGGGGCCGGCACGCGACGGGGGTGCGGCCCACCGGTCGTGCCGGTCGGCCGCACCCCCATGGCATGGTCGGCGTCGATCAGGCCTTCGGCGCGAGGCTGAAGTCGATGATCTGATCCGGGGTGATGTTCTGCTTCAGCGCGCCGGCGCCCTGCAGGATCGCGATGCTCTTGGCCACCCGGTCGCTGTCCAGGGTGCCGATGGCGGTGCCAGAGTTGCTGGACCGGACGTACCCGGCCATCAGCCGCAGCTCGGCGGCGGCCGCGGCCGGGTTGGTGGCGTCGACGTTCTTCTTCAGGATGTCGGCCGCCTCCTGCGGGTTGGCCAGGGCGTACTCCAGGCCCTTGAGCAGCGCCGCGGTGAAGCGCTTGACCATCTCCGGCTTCTCCTTGGCGGTCTTGCTGGAGGTGATCAGCGCGTTGCCGTAGAGGTCCTGCATGACCTCGCTGTACGGCAGCACGACCGGCTTCTTCTTGGTCACCGCCTCGACGGTGGGCTGGCCGACCACAAACTGGCCGATGCCGTCGACCGTGCCGGAGGCGAGCGTGCCCATCAGGGTCTGCGCCTCACCGTTGACCCAGGTCACCTTGCTGGCGTCCACGCCGGCCAGCCGGGCGTACGTCGGGAAGAGCTGGCGGACCACGGAGGTCGGGGTGTCGGCGAGCTTCTTGCCCTCCAGGTCCTTCGGCGTGGCGATGCCCTTGCCCTCGACGGTGACCACGGCGGCCATGGTCCGCTGCTGGATGGCGGCCACCGCGACGAAGTCCTTGGCCGCGCCGTTGCCGAGCTGGAGCAGGCCGCCGGTCAGGTCGATCGGGCCGAAGTCGGCCTGGCCGCCGACCACTGTCTGGATCACCGAGCCGGTGCCCTGCCCGGGCTTGATCTCGACGTCGAAGCCGGCCTCCTTGAAGAAGCCCTTGTCCTTCGCCACCCAGGCGTACGAGTCGCGGCCGAAGTTGCCGAACGAAGTGAGGTACGTCACCTTCTCCAGCGCCTTGCCGTCACCACCCTTCGCCTCGTCGGCGGAGTCCGAGCCGCCACTGCAGGCGGAGACCAGGGCGAGGGCGGTGGCCAGGGCGGCCGCGGCGACCGTACGGGTCAGCCTTGTCATCTGTGCACCATGTCCTTTCCGACCGGGTCAATGCCACCCGGAGGGGTTGTCGGTCCGGCGGTGCCGGCGTGAGGGGGAGCCGGCGCTACCGTCGTGAAGGGACTCTTCGCGGGCACAGCGTACGAGACACCGACCGTCACGACACCAGGCGCATCGGGTTGCGGAACGGAAACATCCGGGCTCCACCCCGGACGGTGCGCAAGGGACACACGCCCGATAGCCTGTGTCGGATTCCTGACCCACCACTCAGGGGAGGCCCGGCGGAGATGATCCGACTGTCCGAGGTGTCGCGGACCTTCGACGGCCGGTCCGGTCGGGTCGAGGCGCTGCGCGGCATCGACCTGGAGGTCGCCGAGGGCGAGTTCGTCGCGGTGCTCGGGCGCTCCGGCTGCGGCAAGTCCACCCTGCTCCGCATGATCGCCGGGCTGCTGCCGGTCAGCGCCGGCGAGATCACCGTCGCCGGCACGCCGGTCACCCGGCCCCGCCCGGACATCGCGATGCTCTTCCAGCGGCCCGCCCTGCTCCCCTGGCGGTCGGTGCTGGACAACGTCCTGCTGCCCGCGGAGATCTTCGGCTGGAGCCGGGCGAAGCACCGCGAACGGGCCCGCCAACTGCTCGACATGACCGGTCTCGGCGGCTTCGAGAAGCGGCTGCCGCACGAGCTCTCCGGCGGAATGCAGCAGCGGGTCTCGCTCTGCCGGTCACTGCTCGGCGAGCCCCGGGTGATGCTGATGGACGAGCCGTTCTCCGCCCTGGACGCGCTGACCCGGGAGGAACTCTCCGGCGAGCTGCAGCGGGTGCACATGGAGACCGGGGCGACCGTCGTCTTCGTCACCCACTCGATCGACGAGGCGGTGCTGCTGGCCGACCGGGTGGTCGTGCTCAGCCCGCGCCCGGGTCGGATCCGCAAGGTCGTCGAGGTGGACATCCCCCGCCCGCGCACCCTCGGCCGCAACGCCCACCTGGCGGACGTCGCCCGGGTCAGCGCAGACCTGCACGAACTGCTGATGGAACGCGAGGCGCCGGCGCCGGCCGGGGCGGAGGGACGATGAGCATGCGGGTGGCGGTCTTCACCGAGCCGCACCGGGGGGCCGACTACGACGACCAGCTCCGCTTCGCCCGGCTGGTCGAGGCGGGCGGGTTCGACGGCTTCTTCCGGGCCGACCACTACCAGGCGATGGGCGACGAGCCGGGGCTGCCCGGCCCCACCGACGCCTGGCTCACCCTGGCCGCCCTGGCCCGGGAGACCTCCCGGATCCGGCTCGGCACGCTGGTCACCTCGGCCACCTTCCGGCTTCCCGGGCCGCTGGCCGTGATGGTCGCCCAGGTGGACCGGATGAGCGGCGGCCGGGTCGAGCTGGGCATCGGCGCCGGCTGGTACGAGCGGGAGCACACCTCGTACGGCATCCCGTTCCCCGCCGTCGGCGAACGCTTCGACCGGCTCGCCGAGCAGCTGGAGATCGTCACCGGCCTGTGGCGCACCCCGGTCGGGGAGACCTACAGCTTCACCGGCGACCACTACCGGCTGGCCGACGCCCCCGCGCTGCCCAAGCCGGTGCAGCGCCCCGGCCCACCGGTGATCGTCGGCGGGCGGGGACCGAAGCGCACCCCCGAGCTGGCCGCCCGGTACGCCGACGAGTTCAACATGCCGTTCACGTCGGTGGCGGAGACCGCCACGGCGTACGAGCGGGTCCGCGAGGCGTGCGAACTCACCGGCCGGACCGGGTCGGGGCGGCCGCCGCTGGTGCTCTCCGCCGGGGTGGTGGTGGCGATCGGGCGTACCGACGCCGAGGCCCGCCGCCGGGCCGCCCCGCTGCACGTCAAGAGCGCCCTGCCGCCGGAGGACCCGGTGGTCGGCTCGCCCGCCCAGCTGGTCGACCGGCTCGGCGAGTTCGCCGCGATCGGCGCCACCCGGGTGCACCTGCGCCTGATCGACCTCGACGACCTGGACCACCTGGAGCTGATCGCCGCCGAGGTGCTCCCCCAACTGGACGGAACCCGATGATCCACGTGACGGACGGCACCGAACTCGGCCCGGTGGGTCAGGAGATCGTGTACGAGAACGACCGGGTCCGGGTCTGGCACATCCGCCTGGAGCCGGGCGAGCGGCAGCCGCTGCACCGGCACGACCACCCGTACCTGGTGGTGGCGGTCCAGGGCGCGAAGAACGTGGTGCAGACGGTCGACGGCATTCTGATCGACGCCGACGAACCCACCGGCGGGGTGGTCTACCGCGACCCCGGCGCCGTTCACATGCTCACCAATGTCGGGGACACGACGTACCTGGCCCGTCTGGTCGAACTGAAGTAATCCCAGGCTGACGCCTCGCCGCGCCGCAGTGGCGATCGGGCGCACCGGGCCGTAACGTGCCCGACATGGCCTTTCGGACGTGGGGCAGACTGCTGCTCACCGCACTGGGGGTGAGCGTGCTGGCCGGCGCTGGCCAGCTCGGCATCGCGTACGGGTTCGGCATCGTCCGACTCACCGGCTCCTTCACCGACGTCAACCGGTGGCCGGCCCAGCTGACCTGGGTCGGCTGGTTCGCGGTGACCGCCGCCGTGGTCGGCGCCGTGCTCACCGGGCGCCTCGCCCGACGGGAGGGGCTGCCGGACGGCACCGGGGTGCGGATGGCGGTCTCCGCCGCCGCGGCGCTCGGCGCCGTCGTCGTCGCCCCGCTCTGCATGCAGCCGGCCCGAGCCGCCGAGCTCAACACCGTCGACCCGGTCTGGGCGGTCGGCATCTGCGCGGTCGTCGGCGCGTTGGCCGGCGCGGGCGCCGCGTCGGCCGTCCTGCTCCGGCCGCCGTTCGGCTGGAACGTCGCCGTGCTGGCCGGCGCGGTCTGGCTGATCGCGCTGGTCTCCGCCGCGCCGACGCTGCTGTCGACCGGGTCGCTGCGCACCGTACGCCTCGGCGTGCTGGAGCCGACCTGGCTCGACGGCGACACGGCGCAGCGCCTGGCGATCGTGATCCTGCCCGCGGTGGCCCTGGTCGCCGGCGCGGTGACCGGTGGGCTGGCCCGCCGGCGCGGGCACGTCCCGACGGTCAGCGCCGGCGTCGGGGCAGCCGGCCCGGTGCTGCTCGCCTTCGTCTACCTGACCGCCGGCCCGGGCAACTCGGCCGACCGCTACCAGCTCGCCCCGTACTACGGCGCGGTGATCGCCGTCGCGGCCGGCGCGCTCGGTTCGGCCGCCGCCGCCCTGCTGCGCTGGCCGCTCCGCCCCGCCCACGCGACCTCGGACGACGCCATCGAGCCGACCGACATCCTCGCCCCGCTGCCCGCCGTCCCGACCCCGGCCGGCGCCACCGCGGTGAGTCCCACCACCGTCGACCTGGCCGCGCCCGCCGGTCCGGTCCCGGCCGGCACGCCCACCGCGGGCCGGACCCCGGCCCACTGGGACTGGCCGGACGCCACGCCGGACCGATCGGGTCCGTGGTCCGCGTCGGACCGGCCGGCCGCGCCCGCCCCGACCAGCCCGGCCGCCCCGCCCGCCACGCCCACTCCGGCCGGCAGCGCGGACCCGGTCCACCCGGCCATGTCGGGTGGACCGCTGACCGGCGCGTCGGACGGCGACCCGGCGCGGACGACCGAGGAGCCGCCGAAGGTCGATCCGCCGGTGGCCAGCGCCCGGTCGTCGTCGGTGAAGCCGCTGGTCGACGCCGGCACGCCCCGCCCGCGCGGCCGGCGGGCCACCGCGTCCGCGACACCGGTCACCCCGGACGCCGGCGCGACGCCGGACGCCGCCAGCGCACCGACCGAGCCGGCCGCCGCCAGCACACCGGTCGACGCCACCGCGCCAGTCGACGCCACTGCGCAGGTCGACGCCACTGCGCCGGCCGACCAGATCCCGCCGGCGGACCGGGCCGCAGCCGACTCCACCGCGCCCGCGGGCCGGACGACCGGGGCGGCGGCGACCGCCCGGGGCGCGACGCCGAAGGGCGCCCGACCCGCCCAGCCGGCCGACGCCGGAACGGCCTCCCCGCCGAAGCCCCCGGCGAAGCGGACCCGCAAGCCCCGCTCCACCGCCGCCGTCCCGCCGGTGGCCGAGCACGCGACCCGCTCCACCCCCGGCACTCCGGTCGCCCCCCGCTCCGGGGACGACGACGCGGAAGCCCCGGCCACCACCGACGCCCCGACGCGCCGGCCGGTCATCGCCGAGGCGGCGGCACCGGCCAATGGTCCGGCGGAACCGGGCCCTGGCCTCCGGCACACCGTGCCGGCGGCCGCCGAGGCGACGCCGCGCCCCCGGCACCGGCTGCCGGACCTGACCGGCGCGGGCGGTGGGGACGCCGTCGCCCGTACCAACCCGCCGCGGGCGGCGCTGCCCTTCCCCGACGCGGGTACCGACGACGAGGAGACCCGGGTCGCCCTCCGCTGGGACGCCAACGACGCCCGGCCGGCCACCCAGGTGCCGGTCGACGGCCGGAGCAGCGGCCCGGCCCCGACCGGGATGGTCGAGGAGCCGGCGGCCGGGAAGTCCCGGACCAGGCGGGGCCTGTTCCGCCGCAACCGGGGCGGCGAGCCGGCGGTCGAGACCGAACCGGCCGAGCCGCTGGCGGCACGGGACGAGGAGTACGTCGACTGGGTGGCCGGACTGAGCCGGCCGCTGGCCGACAACGAGCCGGAGACGGAGAGCGCCCGCCGCTCGCTGCGCTCCACCGGCCGCCACCATCGCGACTGACCATCGGGCAAGATCCCCCCGGTTCGGCGATGCGGCGGTGTCAACGGCCCTCCGTCACCGCCGCATCGCCGACCCGGGTTGATCAACAGGCCGAGTCAGGCCATCGGCAGGTAGACCCGGCCACCGGAGGAGAGGAACTCCTCCGACTTGTCCTTCATGCCGCGCGCCGCGTACTCCTTCAGCTCCTGGGTGATCTTCATGGAGCAGAACTTCGGCCCGCACATCGAGCAGAAGTGGGCCGTCTTCGCCGGCTCGGCCGGGAGCGTCGCGTCGTGGTACGACCGCGCGGTCTCCGGGTCCAGCGCCAGGTTGAACTGATCCTCCCAGCGGAACTCGAACCGGGCCTTGGAGAGCGCGTCGTCCCAGGCCTGCGCGCCGGGGTGCCCCTTGGCCAGGTCGGCCGCGTGCGCCGCGATCTTGTACGCGATCACCCCGGCCTTGACGTCGTCCCGGTCGGGCAGCCCGAGGTGCTCCTTCGGGGTGACGTAGCAGAGCATCGCGGTACCGAACATGCCGATCATCGCGGCGCCGATCGCCGAGGTGATGTGGTCGTACGCGGGCGCGATGTCGGTGGCCAGCGGGCCGAGCGTGTAGAACGGCGCCTCGTGGCACCACTCCTGCTGGAGGTCCACGTTCTCCTTGATCTTGTGCATCGGCACGTGCCCCGGACCCTCGATCATCACCTGCACGTCGTACTCCCAGGCGATCTTCGTCAGCTCGCCGAGGGTGCGCAGCTCGGCGAACTGCGCCTCGTCGTTGGCGTCCGCGATCGAGCCGGGCCGCAGCCCGTCGCCGAGGGAGAAGGTCACGTCGTACGTCGCGAGCAGCGCGCACAGCTCGCGGAAGTGGGTGTAGAGGAAGTTCTCCTCGTGGTGCGCCAGGCACCAGGCGGCCATGATCGAGCCGCCCCGGGAGACGATCCCGGTCACCCGGTCGACGGCCAGCGGCACGTACGGCAGCAGCACCCCGGCGTGCACGGTCATGTAGTCGACGCCCTGCTCGGCCTGCTCGACGACGGTCTCCCGGAACACCTCCCAGCTCAGCTTCACCGGGTCGCCGCCGACCTTCTCCAGCGCCTGATAGATCGGCACGGTGCCGATCGGCACCGGCGAGTTGCGGACGATCGCCTCGCGGGTCTCGTGGATCCGCTTGCCGGTGGAGAGGTCCATCACGGTGTCGGCGCCCCACCGGGTGGCCCAGGTCAGCTTCTCCACCTCCTCGGCGACGGACGAGGTGACCGCCGAGGTGCCGATGTTGGCGTTCACCTTGACCAGGAACGCCTTGCCGATGATCGCCGGCTCGCACTCGGGGTGGTTGACGTTGAGCGGCAGCACCGCCCGCCCGGCGGCGATCTCGTCCCGGACCAGCTCCGGCGGCACACCCTCGCGGATCGCCACGAACTCCATCTCCGGCGTGACCGCGCCCGCCCGGGCGTAGGCGAGCTGGGTCGGGCGCTTGCCGTCCGCACCCGCGAGCGGGGTGCCCGAGCCGTGGACCGGCGCCACGTCCCCCCGGGAGGCGATCCACGGCCCGCGCAGCGGCGGCAGCCCGACCTCGGGGTCCGAGCCGGGGCCGGAGGTGTCGTAGAGGCGTACCGGCGGGTTGTCCCCGGCCAGCTCCACCTCGGCGAACGGCACCCGGACGTCCGGCCGGGACCCTTCGACGTAGACCTTGCGACGTGCCTGCATGACAGCCTCCCTGGTGATCAACGGGACCAGCCGAAGTGGTCCAGCGGGCCGCGTCCCGCACCCAGCTCCCAGTCCCGCGCGCCGGTCAGCGCGCGGGTGACGTACTCCTTGGCGGCGGCTACCGCGACCGGCACCGGATCGCCGGCCGCCAGCCGGACGGCGACCGCCGCCGAGAACGAGCAGCCGGTGCCGTGGTGGTGCCGGGTGTCCACCCGGGGCGCGCGGAGCAGCGTGGTGGTGCCGCCGCCGTGCAGCACGTCGACCGACTCGCCGTCCGCGTCGACGTCGCCGCCGGTCACCACCACGTGCGCCGGGCCGCCGGTGGCGAGCGCCTCGGCGGCGGCCACCATCTCCTCGACTGTGGTCACCGGGCGTCCGGTGAGGGCCGCGGCCTCCGCGCAGTTAGGCGTCGCCACCTCGGCGTACGGCAGCAGCCGCTCGACTGCCCCCACCACGCCGAGCCGGTGTCCACTCGTGGCGACCAGCACCGGGTCGACGACGAGGTGCGGCAGTCGCCCCGCCTTCGCCGCCTCGGCGACCACGTCGGCGACCGCCGGGGTGCCGAGCATCCCGGTCTTCACCGCGCGTACGTCGAAGTCGCCGAGCACGCTGTCGAGCTGCTCGGTGACCGTGCGGGGTGGCAGCGGCAGGACGGCGTCCACGCCCCGGGTGTTCTGCGCGGTGACCGCGGTGATGACCGACGTGCCGTACGCGCCGAGGGCGGCGAAGACCTTGAGGTCGGCCTGGATGCCGGCGCCGCCGCCGGAGTCGGAGCCGGCAATGGTGAGCACCGTGGTCGGGGTCATCCTTCTCGCCCTCTCAGAGTTGGCGTCATCAGCGTGGTGACCGCCTCGGTCGGGTCTTCCGCTCGCATGACCGCGCCGAGCACCGCCACTCCCCTGGCTCCCGCCGCCAGGCAGGCATGCACCTGGTCCGGGCTTTCGATGCCACCCAGGGCGAGGACCGGCACGGGGCTGACCTGGATCAGCTCGCTCAGCCCCGGTTGGTGCAATGGTGGGCCGTAGCCCGGCTTCGTCCGGCTGGGGAAGACGGGTGAGAGGGTGGCGTAGTCCTCTGTGGTCAGCCTTCGCAGCTCTGCCTCGTCGTGGCAGGAGCGGCCGACGAGTCCGTGCCTCGGTGGTGGGTAGGGGCCGGCGGCCGGGAGGTGCACGGCGTCGCCGTCGAGGGGGTCGGGACCGGCGACGATCAGGGTGCCGCCGGCCTCGGTGAGGATGGGGCGCAGCTCGGCGGCGAGAGCGGCGCGGTCGGCGCGGGGCAGGTCCTTCTCCCGCAGCACCACCCAGCGCGCTCCCCCGGCCACCGCCGCGGCGACCACCTCCGGCAGCGGCCGCCGCGCCTGCCACCGGTCGGTCAGCACCACCAGCCCAGACGGCGCGGAGGATCCCGCGATCGTGGAACATGCCGGCCCCGCCAGGGGCCGTTTCCTTCCACGATCTCCCTCGGAGGGCAGGGTGGCCGCGCGGGACAGGGCGGTCACAGGTCGGGCCTTCCCTCGTCGGGGGTGGAGGCGAGGGCGTGGAAGCGGCGGGCGATCCGGCCCGCGCCGAAGGCCAGCCGGCCCGCCTCCACCGCGTACCGCATCGCGGTGGCCATCGCCACCGGGTCGGCGGCCCGGGTGACCGCGCTGGCCAGCAGCACCGCGTCGCAGCCCAGTTCCATGGCGAGCGCCGCGTCGGAGGCGGTGCCGATGCCGGCGTCGAGGATCACCGGCACGTCCACGCTCTGCCGGATCAGCCGGATGTGGTGCGGGTTCGAAATGCCCAGCCCGGAGCCGATCGGCGCGCCGGCCGGCATCACCGCGGCGCAACCGACGTCGGCCAACCGGCGGGCCAGGATCGGGTCGTCCGAGGTGTACGGCAGCACGGTGAACCCGTCGGCGACCAGTTCCTCGGCGGCGCGCAGCAGCTCCACCCCGTCGGGCAGCAGCGTCCGCTCGTCGCCGATCACCTCCAGCTTCACCCAGTCCGTGTCGAACGCGTCCCGGGCGAGGTGGGCCACCTTCACCGCCTCGGTGGCCGTGTAGCAGCCGGCGGTGTTCGGCAGCAGCCGCACCCCGCACCGGTCGAGCAGGTCGAGCAGCCCGCCGGCGGTGCCGGGGGCGGTGTCGACCCGGCGCAGGGCCAGGGTGACCAGCTCAGTGCCGGAGGCCCGGACCGCCTGCTCCAGCACGTGCAGGTTGGCCGCGCCGCCGGTGCCGAGGATCAGTCGGGAGCCGAAGGTCACGCCGGCCAGCTCGAAGGTCACCGGGATCACCCGCCCTGGGCGGCGCTGAGCACCTCGACCCGGTCGCCGTCGCGCAGCACGGTCGCCGGCCAGCCGGTACGCGGCACCACCTCGCCGTTGACCGCGACCGCCAGGCCGCGCTGCTGGGCGGTGACCACCCGGACCAGGTCCGCCACCGTCGACCCGCCGGGCAGCCTGCGCCCGGCGCCGTTCACAGTCAGTTCCATCTGCGCTCCTCCTCAGCGGTGAACCGGTCGGGCGTGAAGGAGTCCAGCAGCGGGTCCGCCTCGCCGGTGACGACCAGCTCGGTGATCAGGTCGGCGGTGACCGGGGTGAGCACGATGCCGTGCCGGTGGTGCCCGGTGGCGGCGAGCACGCCGGGTCGCCCGGGCAGCCGCCCGAGGATCGGCGCGTTGTCCGGGGTGCCGGGGCGAAGCCCCGCGGACGCCTCGACCAGGTCGTACTCGGCCAGGTCAGGGACCAGGTCGACGGCGGCGCGGAGCAGCCGCAGCATCGCGCCGGCGGTCACCTCGGTGTCGGTGCGCTCCTCGACGGTCGCCCCGACCACCACCTCGCCGCTGTCCCGGGGCACCAGGTAGACCGACTCGCCGTCGGCGTACCCCCGGATCACGTGCCGGAAGCCCGGCGCGCCGCGACCGGGCGCGCGGAGCCGGAGCACCTGCCCCTTCACCGGCCGGACCGGCAACCCGGTCAGCGCGGCGGCGCCGCAGCCCGCCGCCACCACGGTGACGCCGGCGTCCACGTCCGCGAGCCGGGCGACCGCGTCCGGCACCAGCGTCGCGCCGGCCCGCTCGGCCGCGGTCCGCAGCGCGGCGACCAACCGCCGCGGGTCGACCTGGTGGTCGCCGGGCGCGACCGCGCCTCCGCGCAGCCGCGGCGCCAGCGCGGGCTCGCGGTCCCGCAGCTCCGACGGGCGCAGCGGCGTGATCGGCAGCCCCAACCCCTGCTGGTACGACCACAGTCGCCGCGCCTCAGCCAGGTCGTCACCGGTCAGCCCGACGACGAGCGTGCCCTCGGTCCGGTAGCCGAATTCCTGCCCGGCGGCCTCGGCCAGCTCGGCGGCGAAGCCGGGCCAGCGGGCGGCCGAGTCGGCGAGCAGCCCGGTCAGCTCGTGCTCCCCGAAGTACGCCTCGGCCACCGGGGAGAGCATCCCGGCGGCGACGTGGGAGGCGCCCGAACCCGGCATCGGGTCGTGCACCACCACCCGCAGCCCGCGCGACGCGCAGCGCCACGCGATGGCCAGCCCGACCGGTCCCGCCCCCACCACGGCGACGTCCGGTCGGGTCAGCACGTCAGCGCCCCGAGCAGTCCAGCTGTCGCTCGGGCGGGATCCGCTGCCCCGGAGAGCGCCCCGACCACCGCCACCCCGTACGCCCCGGCGGCCCGCAGCGCCGGCACCGACGCGGCGGTCACCCCGCCGATCGCGATCACCGGCACGGCCACCGCCCCGGCGACGGCGCGTACCCCGTCCGGGCCGATCGGTGCCGGCAGCCCGGCCTTGGTGCTGGTGGCGTGGCACGGGCCGACGCCCAGGTAGCTGGCCCCGGCGGCGACCGCCTCCGCGGCGGTGCCCGGCTCCCGGGCGGTGGCGCCGAGCACGGCCGTGGAGCCGAGCACCCGGCGGGCCGCCCCGACCGGCAGGTCCTCGGCGCCGACGTGCCCGCCGGCGGCGCCCACCGCGAGCGCCACGTGCAGCCGGTCGTTGACCAGGCACGTCGCCCCGTACGGCGCGCAGAGCGCGACCACCCGGCGGGCCAGGTCGTACGCCTCGCGGTCGGTGGCCTCGTCCTCCACCCGAACCTGGACGACCAGCTCCGCGCGGGCCACCGGCAGGGCGGCGCGCAGCACGGCGAGCGGGTCACGCCCCGGCCGGGTGTCGGTGATCAGATGCAGTCGCCCGAGGGACGGCACGGCAACACTCCTCCCTGCGCCGGCATTACCCGGATCAGGTTCAACGGTCGGGGGCTTCAGCCCCCCTCTCAGCCCGGTGCACCGGGCTCCCGTGGGTCACTTGCGGCATACCGTACGACGGATGCGCGGATCCGCCAAGGGCGGGGGTGCGGATTTCCCACTGGCCGTCTCATGTCGACGGCGAGGGCAGCGCGTGACGGACCGCTCACGCCATGCTGTCCGGTTGACCGGCTGCGAAAGCCGGCGGACCGGGTAGGTCAGAGGATGGCGTCGAGGGCGTCCAGGTCCTCGTCGGTGGGCTGCCAGGTGCCGGCGGCGGCATTGGCGCGTACCTGCTCCGGCGTGGTGGCACCGGCGATCACCGAGGTCACCGCCGGCCGGGCGGCCAGCCCGCCGATGGCCACCTGGAGCACGGACAGACCCCGCTCGGCGGCGTACGACTCGATCGCCTCGATGGTGTCCCAGTCCGCGGCGGCCAGGCGCTGGGCGTACCGGCCGCCGCCGGAGAGCCGGCTGCCGGCGGGCGGGGCCTCGTTGCGCTTGTACTTGCCGGTGAGCAGGCCGTTGGCGAGCGGGAAGAACGGCAGCATGCCGAGGCCGAAGCGCTCGCAGGCGGGGATGACCTCGGTCTCGACGGACCGCTCCAGCAGGCTGTAGTGGTTCTGCGCGGAGATGAAGCGGGCCCGCCCGTTCGAGGAGGCGACCCAGTCGGCGTCGGCGATCTGCCAGCCGGCGAAGTTGGAGTTGCCGAGGTAGCGCACCTTGCCGGCGCGCACCAGGTCGTCCAACGCGGCGAGCGTCTCGTCGATCGGGGTGCCCGGGTCGGGCTCGTGCATCTGGTACAGGTCGATGTGGTCGGTGCCGAGCCGGCGCAGCGACGCCTCGACCGCGCGGGCGATGTAGCGCCGGGAACCACGCGCACCGAAATCCGGCCCGTTCATGCCGTGCATGTCCATGCCGAACTTGGTGGCCAGCACCACGTCGTCCCGGCGTCCCTTGAGCGCTTGGCCGAGCAGTTCCTCGGAGCCGCCCTGCGGCTCGCCGTAGATGTCCGCGGTGTCGAAGAAGGTGATGCCGGCGTCGAGCGCGGCGTCGACCACCGCCCGGGTGCCGTCGAGGTCGAGCTTGCGGCCAAAGTTGTTGCAGCCGACGCCAACCACGGACACCACGAGCCCGGAGTTGCCCAACCGGCGGTAGGTCATCTCAGTCACGAGATCCACCCTATGCCCGCCCCTGCCCGGCCGACCGGTCAGCCGAGCACCTCGGCGACCAGACCGCGCGCCGCGGCGATGGTGGCGGCCAGCTCGGCCGGGTGTGCCCGACCGCGCCGAGCAGCGCCTGTGCCCGCCGCGCGGAGTCGGCCGGGGCGCTGGTCGACCAGCTCGTCGCTCAGCGCTTCACGTCCCACACCGGCTCCGGTGTCTCCACCACCTCGCCGTCCCCGCGGAACAGCACGAACCGGTCGAACGACCGGGTGAACCAGCGGTCGTGGGTGACCGCGACCACCGTCCCCTCGAACGCGGCCAGCCCCGCCTCCAGCGCCTCGGCCGAGGCGAGGTCGAGGTTGTCCGTCGGCTCGTCGAGCAGCAGCAGTGTCGCCCCGGACAGCTCCAGCAGCAGCACCAGGAAGCGCGCCTGCTGTCCGCCGGAGAGGGTGCCGAAGCGCTGGTCGCCCTGCGCGGCCAGCTCGTACCGGCTGAGCGCGGCCATCGCCGCGTGCCGGTCCATCCCGGCCCGGTGATCGTCGCCCCGCCAGAGGATGTCGACCAGCGTCTTCTGCATCAGTTCCGGGCGGTCGTGGGTCTGCGAGAAGTGGCCGGGCCGGACCCGCGCGCCGAGCCGGGCCACCCCGGCGTGGGTGACCGGGGCCAGCGCGGCTGCCCCGTCGACCGGCCCGTTGGCCGGGTCGGGGTCGGTGCCGCCGCGGGCCAGCAGCCGCAGGAAGTGCGACTTGCCCGTCCCATTGGCACCGAGCACGGCGACCCGATCGCCGTACCAGAGTTCCATGTCAAAGGGGTAGGTCAGGCCGTCGAGCTCCAGCTGGTCGCAGATGACCGCGCGCTTGCCGGTCCGCCCGCCGGCCAGGCGCATCCGGATGTCCTGGTCCTTCGGGGGTACGGGCGGCGGCCCGGCCTCCTCGAACTTGCGCAACCGGGTCTGCGCGGCCTGGTACCGCGAGGCCATCCCGTCGTTGTACGCGGCCTTCTGCTTGTACATCAGCATCAGCTCGCGCAGCTTCTGGTGCTCCTCGTCCCAGCGGCGGCGCAGCTCGTCGAGGCGGGCGTGCCGGGCGACCCGCGCCTCGTGCCAGCTCGCGAAGCCGCCCGGGTGCACCCAGGCGCTGCCGCCCTCCACGGCGACCACCCGGTCGGCGGTCTGGGCGAGAAGCTCCCGGTCGTGCGAGACGTAGAGCACCGACTTGCCGGACTCGCGGAGCCGCGCCTCCAGCCAGCGTTTGCCGGGCACGTCGAGGAAGTTGTCCGGCTCGTCGAGGAGCAGCACCTCCTCGGTGCCGCGCAGCAGCAGTTCCAGGGCGAAGCGTTTCTGCTGGCCGCCGGAGAGGGTCCGCACCGGACGGTCCCGGGCGGCGTCCCAGGGCAGGTCGAGCACGATGGTGGCGACGGTGTCGAAGAGCACCTCGGCGTCGTACCCGCCGGCCTCGCCCCAGGCGGCGAGCGCGTCCGCGTACGCCAGCTGGGCCTTGCCGGCGGCGGTGCTGTACTTGCCGCGCAGCTCGGCCGCCCGCATGGCCGTCTCGGTGTCGGCGAGCCGGCGGCCGGCGTCGCGCAGCGCTGGCGGGGCCAGCGAGAGCGCCAGGTCGGCGAGCGTGGACTCGTCGCCGATCATGCCGATGAACTGCCGCATCACGCCGAGCCCGCCGGAGCGGGCGACGACGCCGGTCTTCACCGGGAGGTCGCCGGCGACCATCCGCAGCAGCGTCGTCTTCCCGGCGCCGTTCGGGCCGACCAGGGCGACCTTGGCGCCCTCACCGACCCGGAACGACACGTCGGCGAAGAGTTCCCGGCCGTCGGGCAGAATGTGCCCGACTCCTGCCACGTCCACGTATCCCACGCCGGCATCCTGCCGGAGCGGGCGGCACCGGCGACACCCGATTACCGGGTGACCCGCAGCACCCGGTAGCCCTTCTGGCTGGCCTGCCGCTCGACCTGCCAGCCCTCGTCGACGAGCCAGCGGTGCAGCGAGTCGCCGCCCAGGTGCCGGGCCACCACCAGCCAGGCGACGCCGTCCGGGGCGAGCCGGGGCAGCCAGCGGCGCAGCAGCTCGTGCAGCTCCGCCTTGCCGATCCGGATCGGCGGGTTGGACCAGATCTGGGTGAAGGAGACGTCGGCGGGAACCTGGTCCGGGGCGACCGCCCGGACCCGGTCGCCGGCCCCGACCCGCCGGGCGTTGGCGGCGGTCAGGGCGCGGGCCCGTTCGTTGACGTCCACCGCCCAGACGGTGGCCGCGGGCGCGAGGTCGGCCAGCACGCAGCTGATCGGGCCGAAGCCGGAGCCGATGTCGAGCAGGTCGCCGGTGGTGGCGGCGGTCGGCAGCCCGGCCTTGCGCAGCAGCACGGCGGTGCCGGGGTCGAGCCGGTCGGCGGAGAAGACTCCGCCGGCGGAGGCGAGGGTGTAGTCGCGCCCGGCGACGGAGAACTCGACCTCCCGCGGGTGGGCCGCGGCGGTGGGTTCAGCGGTGAAGTAGTGGTCGCCGGTCACGTCGGGCATTCTCCCACCGCCCCGGAGGCGGCTCGCCGTCGCCTCGACCGGAGGGATCGACGCGCACGCACTGCAATTTCCTATAATTACCCCTAAAGGGACAATAGGGCCCTACTCTGGGCAACATGGTGTATCGGTACGAATCCGATGAGGACGCATTCGCGGAGTATCGTCCGCCCGGGTCGGGGCTGGCGGAGCTGCCCGCCGGCTGGAACGCGCCGGCCGGGCCCTCCCCGTCCCGCTTCCCCACCCCGTCGCTGCCGCGGAGCATTCGGCCGGCGCCCCCGACCGCCGATCCCGTCCCGGTCCACGCGACCTTCCAGGTGCCACCGGCACCCACCACCCCGGAGTACGCCCCGGCCGAGCCGCTGGACCTGCTCCGGTCCGGCCGCTCCGGCTCGGACGGCCGCAGTGGTCGGCTCTGGCAGGTGCTCGTCGGCGGCGCGGCCGTGCTGGTGCTCCTCGCGCTCTGCGGGCTCGGCGCCGCCGCCCTGCTCATCGACCGTGGGCAGGAATCCCCCGCCGTGGAGGAGCCCCAACTTGCGGCGCCGGCCGAGCAGCCCAGCGCCGCCGCCCCGTCGATCGGGCCGGCCCGACAGGACCTCGACTCCCGGGACACCGACCAGGCGCCGCTGACCGTCAAGGAGGTGTTCCCCAGCAGCAGGCTGGCGATCGGCACGAGCCAGCCCGCGTACGAGGTGCTGAAGACCCAGTCCGGCGGCAACTGTGCCGTCGCGGCCACCGGCGAGATCGCCGACCTGCTGGTCCGGCTCGGCTGCAACCAGGTGGTCCGGGCCACGCTGCGCTCTCCCGACCAGGATTACCTGATCACCGCCGGCCTGTTCAACCTGACCGACGTGGCCAGCGCCGAACGCGCCCGGGACCGGATCCGGCAGCTGCTCGACCAGCGGCAGGGCCGCTTCCGCGGCATGCCCGCCGACGGCAACACCGAGTCCATCGCCACCGCCGCCGCCCGGGTCGGCTGGCAGGTACGCGGCCACTACATCGCCTACTGCCTGGTCACCCGCGCGGACAGCGGCGCCGTCCCGGCCGGCGACAGGAACGTCCGCGAGATCATCTACGACATGATCGAGCTGCATCTCAACCGGGGCGTGCTCGACCGGCGGGCCGCCGGAGGCAGCGTCGTGCAGCCCCGAGCGACAGCCTCGGAGACCACTGCGAGCCCGCGCCGCACCGACAACCCGGACACGAACTCCAACACCGACCATCTGCCCGGCGACTGACGGCACCGTCCCCACCCGGCGCGAGGCCCGGTCCGGCGATCCGGACCGGGCCTCGTCGACGCTCAGGACTCGGCGGGGACCCGCAGGCGGCGGGTGAGGTCGGCGCGGCGGGCGTACTCTGCCGGATCGTCCGGGTAGCCGACGGCGACCAGGGCCAGCCCGTGCGCCGGCGCCACGGTCACCTCGCTGGAGCGTTCCCGCCGGGTGAGCAGGGTCGCCGGCCACTCGACGGGGCGACGGCCGTCCCCGGCGACCAGCATCGCCCCGACCAGGCTGCGCACCATCGCCTGGCAGAACGCGTCGGCCTGCACGGTGCCGACCAGGATGCCGTCCGGGTCGCGCCGCCAGTCCAGCCGGGTCACCTCGCGCAGCGTGGTGGCGTTCTCCTTGCGCCGGCAGTACGCGGCGAAGTCGTGCTCCCCCACCAGTCCGGCCGCGGCGGCGTTCAGCGCGGCCAGGTCCAGCGGCTTCGGCCAGGCCAGGGTGTCATGCCGACGCAGCGGCTCGGCCCCCCAGGGCGCGTCGGTCACCCGGTACTCATAGCGGCGGAACGTCGCCGAGAAGCGGGCGTCGAAGTCCGCGGGCACCTCGGTCATCGCCCGGACCCGCACGTCGGTGGGGAGCAGCCGGGCCAACCGGCGCAGCAGCCGACCCTCGTGCTCCCGCCAGACCGTGGTGGGCAGGTCGAGGTGGCAGACCTGCCCGCTGGCGTGCACCCCGGCGTCGGTCCGGCCGGCCACGGTCAGCCCGGTCGCGGTGCCCGCGCCGAGCACCAGGTCGAGCGTCTCGACGAGCACCCCGGCGACCGTACGCCGGGTGGGCTGTGCGGCCCAGCCGGAGAAGCCGGTGCCGTCGTACGAGACGTCCAGCCGCAGCCGGGTCCGCTCGTCCACCTCGTACCTCCCGTTCACGGCGTCGGGCCCGGCACCCCCGTGAGGGATGCCGGGCCCGACGATGATGCCTCTACTCAGGCCTTGTTCTCGGTGGCCTCGTCGCTGTCCTCGCGGGCGGCGTCGGTGTCACCGGAGGCCGAGACCGGGGCCTCGGAGTCCTGGTCGGCCGGGGCCGACTCCGGGGTCTCCTCGGCCGGGGCGAGCGCCTCGACCTTGTCCTGCCGCGCCGACTTGCGGGCAGCGGTCTTCTTGTTCGCCTTCGGCTCGGCGACCTGCAGCTCCTCGACCAGCTCGATGATGGCCATCGGAGCGGCGTCACCCTTGCGCGGACCGGTCTTCACGATCCGGGTGTAGCCACCGTTGCGGTTGGCGTACCGGGGCGCGATCTGGTCGAACAGGGCGTAGACCACGTCCTTGTCCTTCACGACGCCCAGCACCCGCCGGCGGGACGCGAGGTCGCCGCGCTTGGCCTTGGTGATGAGCTGCTCGGCGAGCGGACGCAGCCGCCGGGCCTTCGTCTCGGTGGTCTGGATCTTGCCGTGCTGGAACAGCGCAGTGGCCAGGTTGGCCAGCATCAGCCGCTCGTGCGCGGGGCTGCCGCCGAGGCGGGGGCCCTTGGTGGGCGTGGGCATGCTTGGTGCTCCTCAGGTGTGGCGGCAGCGCGGACTAGAGCTGCTCGGTCTCGCGGTAGTCGTCGGTGTCGTAGTCGGCCTCGCCGAAGGCGTCCACGACGTTCGCCGGGTCGAAGTTCGGGGCCGAGTCCTTCAGCCCCAGACCCATCCCGGCGAGCTTCATCTTGACCTCGTCGATCGACTTCTGACCGAAATTCCGGATGTCGAGGAGGTCGGCCTCAGTGCGCCCGATCAGCTCACCAACGGAGTTGATGCCCTCGCGCTTGAGGCAGTTGTAGGAGCGGACGGTGAGGTCCAGCTCCTCGATCGGCAGGGCCAGGTCCGCCGCCAGCTGGGCGTCCTGCGGGGACGGCCCGATGTCGATGCCCTCGGCGGTCTCGTCCAGCTCCCGGGCCAGGCCGAAGAGCTCCACCAGCGTCGAACCGGCCGAGGCCAGCGCGGTACGCGGGCCCATCGACGGCTTGGTCTCGACGTCGATGATCAGCCGGTCGAAGTCGGTCCGCTGCTCGACACGGGTCGCCTCGACGCGGTACGTCACCTTGAGCACCGGCGAGTAGATCGAGTCGACCGGGATCCGGCCGATCTCGGCGCCGGCCTGCTTGTTCTGCGCCGCCGTGACATAGCCGCGACCCCGCTCGACGGTCAGCTCCATGTCGAGCCGGCCCTTGCCGTTGAGGGTGGCGAGCTTCAGGTCCGGGTTGTGCACCGAGACGCCGGCCGGCGGCTGGATGTCACCCGCCGTCACGTCGCCCGGGCCCTGCTTGCGCAGGTACATGCTGACCGGCTCGTCGTGCTCAGAGCTGACGCACAGCTCCTTGATGTTCATGACGAGCTCGACCACGTCCTCCTTGACCCCGGGGATCGTGGTGAACTCGTGCAGCACACCGTCGATCTTGATCGAGGTGACCGCCGCACCCGGGATGGACGACAGCAGCGTACGACGCAGCGAGTTGCCCAGGGTGTAGCCGAAACCGGGCTCCAGCGGCTCGATGGTGAACCGGGACCGGGTCTCGTTGATCGACTCCTCGGAGAGGGAGGGTCGCTGGCTGATGAGCATTTTTTCTCTTCTCTTCCGGGACGCCCGCTATATGACGCCCACGACACAAACTGTTCCGGTGGCCCGCCCCGGAGGGCGGGCCACCGCAACGAGCCCTTACTTGGAGTAGAGCTCGACGATCAGCTGCTCCTGGACCTGCGTGTCAATGACCTGCCGGGCCGGGAGCGAGTGCACCAGGATCTTCATCTGGCTGGGGATGGCCTCGAGCCAGGCCGGCACCGTCCGCGAACCCGCCTGAGCCTGCGCAACGATGAACGGGGTCAGCTCCTTGCTCTTCCCCCGCACCTCGATGATGTCGTGCTCCTTGACGCGGTACGACGGGATGTCGACCTTCTTGCCGTTGACCGTGAAGTGGCCGTGCTTGACCAGCTGGCGGGCCATGTCACGCGAGTGCGCGTAGCCAGCCCGGTAAACGACGTTGTCCAGCCGCGACTCGAGGATCTGCAGGAGGACCTCACCGGTCTTGGCCTGCTTGCCCACGGCCTCCTCGTAGTAACCGCGGAACTGCTTCTCCAGCACGCCGTAGACGCGGCGGGCCTTCTGCTTCTCACGGAGCTGGAGCAGGTACTCCGTCTCCTTCGTGCGGCCGCGGCCGTGCTGCCCGGGCGGGAACGGCCGGGACTCGAACGGGCACTTCGGGCCATCGCACTTGCTGCCCTTGAGGAACAGCTTCATCTTCTCCCGCCGGCAACGGCGGCAGTCAGCACCGGTGTAACGAGCCATCTCTCTCTACCTCTCAGACCCGGCGACGCTTCGGCGGACGGCACCCGTTGTGCGGCTGCGGGGTGACGTCGGCAATCTGGCCGACCTCGAGGCCCACGGCCTGCAGCGAACGGATCGCGGTCTCCCGGCCGGAGCCGGGGCCCTTGACGAACACGTCGACCTTGCGCATGCCGTGCTCCATCGCCCGACGCGCGGCGGCCTCGGCGGCCAGCTGCGCGGCGAACGGGGTCGACTTGCGGGAGCCCTTGAAACCGACCTGGCCGGCGGAGGCCCAGGAGATGACAGCACCGGTCGGGTCCGTGATGGACACGATGGTGTTGTTGAAGGTGCTCTTGATGTGCGCCTGCCCGTGGGCGACGTTCTTGCGTTCCTTGCGCCGGACCTTCTTTACGGCGGCTCCGGCACGAGCCTTCGGTGGCATAAGTCTGTGCGCTCCTAGTTACTTCTTGCCGGGCTTCTTCTTGCCGGCGACGGTCCGCTTCGGGCCCTTCCGGGTCCGCGCGTTGGTCTTGGTCCGCTGGCCACGCACGGGCAGGCCCCGGCGGTGCCGGATGCCGGCGTAGCAGCCGATCTCGACCTTGCGGCGGATGTCAGCGGCGACCTCGCGGCGCAGGTCGCCTTCAACCTTGTAGTTGCCCTCGATGTGGTCGCGGAGCTGGACCAGCTCCTCGTCCGTGAGGTCCCGAGCGCGCCTGTCCGGCGAGATGCCGGTAGCGGCGAGCGTCTCCAGGGCGCGGGTACGACCGACCCCGAAGATGTAGGTGAGCGCGATCTCCATCCGCTTCTCGCGGGGGAGATCCACGCCGACTAGACGTGCCATGTGCGGGCGTACTCCTCGTGGTGTTGTGCGGAGGTGTGGACCCGTCCCACCCCGCTACCGGCCGTCCCGTCCTTCCGACGCTGTCAGCGCCGGCGACCGGGATCGGTCGCTGCCCGAGCGGGCCCCGGCCTCCGACCGGGGGTCAACCACGAGGGAGTACGCGCTGCGTACCGCTCGTGGCTGGGACGAGCTGGTGATGTTGTGTCGGGATCTGCGGCCCGGGCCTGTTCCGCCGTCCGCTCGTCACGGTCGGCGGGAACGGCTCAGCCCTGGCGCTGCTTGTGGCGCGGGTCGGTGCAGATGACCATGACCCGGCCGTGCCGGCGGATAACCCGGCACTTCTGGCAGATCCTCTTGACGCTCGGCTTGACCTTCACGGTTGCCTTACTTCCCATCTGGCCCGGAGGCGCGACAAGGCGCGACGCCGGACGTCGAAGACGGACACGGGGACGTCCCGGCCGCCCGTCAGGCTTACTTGTAGCGGTAGACGATGCGCCCGCGGGTCAGGTCGTACGGCGAGAGTTCGACGACGACCCGGTCCTCCGGCAGGATGCGGATGTAGTGCTGCCGCATCTTGCCGCTGATGTGAGCCAGCACCTTGTGACCGTTCGCGAGCTCCACCCGGAACATGGCGTTCGGCAGGGGCTCGATGACCCGACCCTCGATCTCGATGGCTCCGTCTTTTTTCGGCATGTCCTCCGCTGTCCTGACGTCGGTTCCTCCGGGCGGCCCACAACGTCTTACACGGGTTACCTGATCAAGATCAAAGAACCCGCGCCAGCCGCGGCTCCGACTCCCACCGAAGCGCAGGATGGGCATGCCGGAGTGGACGCTGTGCGCCGATCTGAAAGTGTACGCCCGACCGCGGGCGGTCGCCAAACCGGCCGCCCCACACGTCACCCGCCGGAGGCAAACCGGACACCGGGTACCCGGTCCTGGTCCGGCGGCCCCGGCCCGGTGACGGACCTCGGACCGAAAAGGCTACCGCGCCCCGGCCCAGCCGACCGCCGCGACCCTGGCCCGGCCACCGGACATCACGGCCTGCCGTTTCCGCCGCCTGCGCGGCGGACCACCGACCAGCGGTCCACCGTTCCCCGCTCTCCCGGCCGACGCGGCGGACCACCGACCAGGCGGTCTACCGTTCCCCGTCCCGGCGCTCGCGTCGGGCGCGGCGCCGTTCTTCCCGGGCGGCCCGGTGACGCGCCCGCCGCTCGGCCTCCCGGTGGGGCTCCCCGGTGACCAGCCCGCCCCCGCTGCGCAGGAGCAACAGCGCGCCCCACGGACCGAGCACCCAGAGCGGCCAGAAGAAGGCGGCGTCCCGGCTGCCCAGCGAGGCGAGCAGCCAGATCGCCGTGAGGATGGCGGCCACCCGCAGCCAGGGCGTCCACACCTCGACGAGCCAGCCGGCCGGCTGCCCGGCGGCCGCCCGGCCCGCGACCACCGCCACACCGTCGGCGCCCTCCCCCGCCGCCACCGGCCCGTCGGCGGAGACCCCGCCCGGACCCGGTTGACGCGGGGCCAGACCGGAGCGCTCCGCCGGCGCCGGAGCGGGCAGGTCGGCCAGCACCGCGTCCAACTCGCCGTAGGTCTTCGCGCCGTACGCCAGCCGCAGGCGCTCGTCGTACTCGTGCAGGTCGAGCCGGCCCTCGTCGACCGCGAGCCGGAGCCGTTCCGCGGCCGCCTGCCGATCCGTGTCCGCCGCCCGCATGCCCTCCCGCCCGTCCATGACGGCCAGCATGCCATCCGGCCGCCAGCCCTTCGCCGGGGCACGAACCGGACCATGGGGCAGCATCCTCGCGACAGGGCCGTATCCACCCGTTGTGCCGCGGCACCCGAAGGCAGACGCCTCCACCGGCCACCCGGCAGCGGGCAGCGGGCAGCGGGCAGCGGGCAGCGGCTAGATCATTGCGGGCATGCCGCGGGTCACACCGGTCAGCCCGCCCGCGGAGACGGCCCACCGCCCACCGCACCGGCCACGCCAGCTGGCCCCGGCCGTGGACGGGGCCGCCGCACCCGGCGGGCGTACCAGCCGGCCCGTTCCAGAGCCGGTCCGCCAGGCGCGACGGGGCCAGCCGGGGCTGCGCTCAGACCGCTGGCGAGTCGGCCGGCTGCCGGGAGGTGACCAGGTCGCCGAGGCGTGCCCGGCCGCCGTCGACGGCGGTCAGCACCCAGACGCCGTCCTCGAGTAGGGCCATCGAGTGCTCCACGTGCACCGCCATCGACCGGTCCCGGGTGACCACGGTCCAGCCGTCGGAGAGCTCGACCGTCCGCGGCGAGCCCATGGTGATCATCGGTTCGATCGCCAGCGCCAGGCCGGGCACCAGCCGTGGGCCCTTGCCCGGGCGGCCGTGGTTGAGCACGTGCGGGTCCTGGTGCATCTCGGTGCCGATGCCGTGCCCGCCGTAGCCGTCGACGATGCCGTACCGGCCGCCCTTACGGACCGCGTTCTCCACCGCGTGCGAGATGTCGGTCAGCCGGCCCTTGCCGCTGGCGGCGCCCCGCGCGGCGGCGGCGATCCCGGCCCACATCGCGTCCTCGGCGACCGCGGCCATCTTCAGCAGGGCCGGGTCGACCTCGCCCACGCCGACCGTGATGGCGGCGTCGCCGTGCCAGCCGTTGAGCACCGCGCCGCAGTCGATCGAGATCGCGTCCCCGTCGCGGAGCACCTGGTCGGCCGACGGGATCGCGTGCACCACCTGCTCGTTGACGGACGAGCAGATCGACGCGGGGAAGCCGTGGTAGCCCTTGAACGAAGGGACGGCCCCGGCCTCACGGATCGTCGACTCGGCGATCGCGTCCAGATCGGCGGTGCTCACCCCGGGGGCTACCGCCTCACGCATCCGGCGCAGGGCCTCGGCGACCACCAGACCGGCGGCCCGCATCTTCTCGATCTGATCAGGGGTCTTCAGCTGGATGTCCAGCTGGGGACGGCGCATGGAGCGGTTACCTTTCGTTGCCGGACAGCGAACAGCGGGGCACGTCGCACGTACCCCGCTGTTCGCACTCTATCCGCCGGATCCTCGGCGGGACGTCATCCGCCGTACGAGCGCAGCGCATCGATGGCGCGGACCGTGACGTCCTCCACCGGCCCGGTGGCGTCGATGCCGACCAGCTTGCCCTGGGCGCCGTAGTAGTCGACCAGCGGCGCGGTCTTCTCGGCGTACTCCCGGAGCCGGGCCGCGATGGTCTCCGGCTTGTCGTCGTCGCGCTGGAACAGCTCGGCGCCGCAGCGGTCGCAGATGCCCTCACGCGTCGTCGCGTCGAACTCGACGTGCCAGATCTTGCCGCAACCCCGGCAGGTACGCCGGCCGGAAAGCCGCCGGATCACCTCGTCGTCGTCGACGACCAGCTCCAGCACCAGGTCCAGCGCGGTGCCGAGGTCGGCCAGGAGCTTGTCCAGGGCGGCCGCCTGCGGCGTGGTACGGGGGAAGCCGTCGAGGAGGAAGCCCTCAGCGGCGTCCGGCTCGGCGAGCCGGTCCCGGACCATGTTGATGGTGACCTCGTCCGGGACCAGCTTGCCCGCGTCCATGTACCGCTTCGCCTCAACGCCCAGCGGCGTGCCCTGGGAGACGTTCGCCCGGAAGATGTCCCCGGTCGAGATCTTCGGCACGGAAAGGTGCGCGGCGATGAACTCCGCCTGCGTGCCCTTGCCCGCGCCCGGCGGGCCAACCAGAACGAGTCGCATCTACCGCAGGAACCCTTCGTAGTTCCGCTGCATGAGTTGGCTCTCGATCTGCTTCACGGTCTCCAGACCGACGCCGACCATGATGAGCACAGCGGTGCCGCCGAACGGGAAGTTGAGGAACTGCTCGCTGTTCAGCCAGATGAAGAAGAAGTTCGGCAGGATCGAGACGACGGCCAGGTACAACGCGCCCGGCAGGGTGATCCGGCTGAGGATGAAGTCCAGGTAGTCGGCGGTCGGCTTGCCGGGGCGGATGCCCGGCACGAAGCCGCCGTACTTCTTCATGTTGTCCGCGACCTCGGTCGGGTTGAACGTGATCGACACGTAGAAGTACGTGAAGAAGATGATCAGCAGGAAGTAGAGCGCGATGTGCTCGGGCGCGGTCGCCTTGACGATGTGGTTCTGGATCCAGGCCTGGACCTGGCCGGGGTTGGTCTGGTCGAAGAACTGCAGCGCCAACTGCGGCAGGTAGAGCAGCGAGGAGCCGAAGATGACCGGGATGACACCCGCCTGGTTGACCTTCAGCGGGATGTAGGTCGAGGTGCCGCCGTACATTCGCCGGCCGATCATCCGCTTGGCGTACTGCACCGGGATCCGGCGCTGCGCCTGCTCGATGAAGCAGACCGCGGTGATGACCAGCAGGACCAGGGCGAGCACCAGGGCGAACTTCGCCCAGCCCTCGTTGGTCTTGATCTTCCAGCCCTCGCTGGGGAGGCGGGCCGCGATCGAGGTGAAGATGAGGACGGACATGCCGTTGCCAACGCCCCGGTCGGTGATCAGCTCGCCGAGCCACATCACCATGCCGGTACCGGCGGTCATCGTCATGACCAGGATGCTCAGGGTCAGCCAGTTCGGGATTCCGGTGCCCTCGGGCACGATCGGGAACTGGTCGCACCGGTTCTGGAACAGCTGCCCGGAGCGGGCCAGCGCCACGAAGGCCGACGACTGGAGGATGCCCAGGCCGAGGGTCAGGTAGCGGGTGTACTGGGTGATCTTCGCCTGGCCGGCCTGGCCCTCCTTGCGGAGCTGCTCCAGCCGCGGGATGACCACCGTCAGCAGCTGCAGGATGATCGACGCGGTGATGTAGGGCATGATGCCCAGCGCGAAGACCGAGAGCTGCAGCAGTGCGCCTCCGGAGAAGAGGTCCAGCAGGTTCAGCACCCCGGTGCTCTGCCCCTGCAGGGTGTCGAGGCACTTCTGCACGTTGCCGTACGAGACGCCGGGGCTGGGCAGAGTCGCGCCGAGCCGGTAGACCGCGATGATGCCTACTGTGAACAGCAGCTTGTTGCGCAGGTCAGGCGTACGGAACGCACTGAGAAAGGCGGACAGCAACTTTCTTCCTCCTGCGCGAGGCGGGCCGCCGGTGATCCCTGGCGGTCGGGGGTTGGTGCCGGGCGAGCGCCCGATATCCATAGCTGGGAAGGGACTCTAACAGCCCCGTCCCGGTCCGGGCAGACGTGCCCGGCTACATAAACCGAATCCGATGTTACCCGGCGCACATTCGCCGGGTAGACCAGGGCGCCCGCCCAGTTGCGGACAACTGAGCGGGCGCCACGGGGGTACCTGCTTACAGCTCGGTGACGGAGCCACCGGCAGCGGTGATCTTCTCCTTGGCCGACGCGCTGAACGCGTGCGCCGACACCTGGAGGGCCACACCGCCGAGGTCGCCGGTGCCGAGGACCTTGACCGGCTGGCCCTTGCGGACCGCGCCGACCTCGACCAGCTCCAGCGGGCCGACCTGGCCGCCATTCGGGAAGAGCTCGGCGAGCCGGTCCAGGTTGACCACCTGGAAGACCACCTTGAACTTGTTCTTGAAGCCCTTCATCTTCGGCAGGCGCATGTGGATGGGCATCTGCCCACCCTCGAACGCCGCCGAGATGTTCTTGCGGGCCTTGGAACCCTTGGTACCGCGACCGGCGGTCTTGCCCTTCGACCCCTCACCGCGACCCACACGGGTCTTCGCGGTCTTGGCACCGGGCGCCGGACGCAGGTGGTGAACCTTGATCGTCATTACTCGACCTCCTCGACCTTCACGAGGTGGCTCACAGTGAAGATCATGCCGCGGATCTCGGGCCGGTCCTCCTTGACCACCACGTCGTTGATCCGCTTGAGACCCAGCGAACGCAGCGACTCACGCTGGTTGCGCTTGGTCCCGATCTCGGACCGGAGCTGGGTGACCTTGAGACGTGCCATCAGCGCGCCACCCCCGCCCGCGAAGCCAGCATGGCCGCCGGCGCGACGTCCTCGACCGGCAGGCCACGACGGGCCGCGACCTGCTCCGGGGACTCGAGCCCCTTCAGGGCCGCCACCGTGGCGTGCACGATGTTGATCGGGTTGGACGAGCCGAGGCTCTTGGAGAGCACGTCGTGGATGCCCGCGCACTCCAGCACGGCACGCACCGGACCACCGGCGATGACACCCGTACCGGCGGAGGCCGGCTTGAGCAGCACCACACCGGCGGCGGCCTCACCCGTCACCGAGTGCGGGATCGACTGGCCGATCCGCGGCACCTTGAAGAAATGCTTCTTGGCCTCCTCGACACCCTTGGCGATCGCCGCGGGCACCTCCTTGGCCTTTCCGTACCCCACGCCGACGGAGCCGTCGCCGTCGCCCACGATCACCAGGGCGGTGAAGCTGAAGCGACGACCACCCTTCACGACCTTGGCGACGCGGTTGATCGCGACGACCCGCTCGAGGTGCGGGGTCTTCTCGACGGGCGCGTTTCCGCGGCCGCCCTCACGGCGGTTGTCGCGGCGACCACCCTCGTTGCCACCGGACCCGCCGCCACGGCGCTGTTGACCTGGCATCAGCAGCCTTCCTTCTCTCTCGTGACGGGGTTTCTAGAACTCGAGCCCGGCTTCGCGGGCGGCATCGGCAAGCGCGGCGACCCGCCCCGCGTACCGGTTGCCACCGCGGTCGAAGACGACCTTCGAGATGCCGGCGGCCTTGGCGCGCTCGGCGAGCAGGGCGCCGACCTTGCCGGCCAGGGCGCTCTTGTCGCCCTCCGTGCCGCGCAGCGACGCGTCCAGGGTCGAGGCCGACGCCAGGGTGTGACCCTTGGTGTCGTCGACGACCTGGGCGGTGATGTTGCGCAGCGAACGGGTGACGACGAGGCGGGGACGCTCGGCGGTGCCGCTGACGTTCTTGCGGACCCGGAAGTGCCGGCGCGCACGCCCGACGGCACGCTTGGCGGCGACGCCGCGGCGGCGCTTGAGCAGCGTGGCGCTCACTTCTTACCTGCCTTTCCAGCCTTGCGGCGGATGACCTCGCCCTGGTACTTCACGCCCTTGCCCTTGTAGGGCTCCGGCGGGCGGATCTTCCGGATGTTGGCGGCAACCTCACCGACCTGCTGCTTGTCGATGCCGGCCACGTGGAAGATCGTCGGCTTCTCCACCGTGAAGGTGATGCCGTCCGGCGCGGGGACCAGCACCGGGTGCGAGAACCCGAGCGCGAACTCCAGGTCCTTGCCCTTGGCGGTCACGCGGTAACCGGTACCGGCGATCTCCAGGCTCTTGCGGTAGCCCTCGGTGACGCCGACGATCATGTTGGCGACCAGGGTACGGCTCAGGCCGTGCAGTTCCTTGGCCTTGCGCTCGTCGTTCGGCCGGTTGACGTGCACCTGGCCGTCCTCGCCCCGCTCCGCCGTGATCGGCTCGGCGAGCGTGTGCGAGAGCTCGCCCTTCGGGCCCTTGACCTTGACGGTCTGGCCGTCGATCGTGATGTCGACGCCGGATGGTACCGGGATCGACTTACGTCCAATACGCGACATTTCTACCTGTCTCCCGTTACCAGACGAAGGCGAGGACTTCCCCGCCAACGCTCCGCTTGCGGGCCTGCCGGTCGGTGAGCAGCCCCTGGGACGTCGAAATGATCGCGACGCCGAGGCCGCCGAGCACCCGGGGGAGCCCGTCCGACTTGGCGTAAACCCGGAGACCGGGCTTGGACACGCGCTTGATGCCGGCCAGGCTCCGCTCGCGGCTCTGGCCGTACTTCAGCTCGACGACCAGTCGCTTGCCGACGGCGCCCTCCTCGGGCTCCTCGACCGACCAGGTGGCAATGTAACCCTCGGCCTTCAGGACCTCGGCGATGTTCGCCTTGATCTTGGAGTAGGGCATCGTCACCCGGTCGTGGTACGCCTGGTTGGCGTTACGCAGACGCGTGAGCATGTCTGCGATCGGGTCGGTCATCGTCATGGATTTCGTCAGCCTTTCTCGCCGGGGTTCCCGGGGCACTCGGCCCCGGGCCTACGGCGAAGAGCAATACCTAATCGGTGCAAGGGGTCCCGGCCGGAGCCGGGACGTGGTCGCCCTTACCAGGAAGCCTTGGACACGCCCGGCAGCTCACCGCGGTGGGCCATCTCCCGGATGCAGATCCGGCAGAGACCGAACTTGCGGTAGACCGCCTTCGGACGCCCGCACCGCTGGCAGCGGGTGTACGCGCGAACCGAGAACTTCGGCTTCGCGGCCGCCTTGATGATCAGCGCCTTCTTGGCCATTCGCTCAGTTCTCCTTGAACGGGAAGCCCAGGAGCTTGAGCAGCGCCCGGCCCTCGTCGTCGGTCATGGCGGTCGTAACCACCGTGATGTCCATGCCCCGCTGGCGATCGATCCGGTCCTGGTCGATCTCGTGGAACACCGACTGCTCGGTCAGACCGAACGTGTAGTTGCCGTGCCCGTCGAGCTTGCGCCCGTCCAGACCGCGGAAGTCGCGGATACGCGGCAGCGCGATCGAGAGCAGCCGGTCCAGGAACTCCCACATCCGGTCGCCGCGCAGGGTCACCTTCGCGCCGATCGGCATGCCCTCACGCAGCTTGAACTGCGCGATGGACTTGGTCGCCCGCCGCACCTGCGGCTTCTGGCCGGTGATCGTGGCGAGGTCGCGGACCGCGCCGTCGATCAGCTTGGCGTCACGAGCGGCCTCGCCGACACCCATGTTGACGACGATCTTGACCAGCCGCGGCACCTGCATGGGGTTGCCGTAGCTGTGCTGCTCACGCAGCTGGGCCACGATCTCGTTGCGGTACCGCTCCTTGAGGCGCGGCATGGTCTTGGTTTCGGTAGCCGTGGTCATCACAGGTCCTTACCCGTGCTACGCGCGACGCGGACCTTCTGGCCGTTGTCGTCGATCCGGTAACCGACGCGGGTCGGCTTCCCTTCGGAGTCCACGACCTGCACGTTCGAGACGTGGATCGGGGCCTCCTGGGTGACGATGCCACCGGTCTTGGCGCCACGCTGGGTGGTGCTGATGCGGGTGTGCTTCTTGACCCGGTTCACGCCCTCGACCAGGACCTTGTCCTGCCGCGGGTAGGCCGCGATGACCTTACCCTTGGCACCCTTGTCCTTACCGGCGATGACGACGACCGTGTCGCCCTTCTTGACCTTCACGGTCACAACACCTCCGGCGCGAGGGAAATGATCTTCATGAACCGCTTGTCCCGGAGCTCCCGACCCACCGGGCCGAAGATACGGGTACCGCGCGGGTCCCCGCCGTCCTTGATGATGACGGCGGCGTTCTCGTCGAAGCGGATGTACGAGCCGTCCGGACGCCGCCGCTCCTTGGCGGTGCGAACGACGACGGCCTTGACGACGTCGCCCTTCTTCACACCGGCACCCGGGATCGCGTCCTTGACGGTGGCCACGATGACGTCGCCGATGCTCGCGTAGCGCCGACCGGAGCCACCGAGAACCCGGATGCACAGGATCTCCCGGGCACCCGTGTTGTCGGCGACGCGCAGTCGCGACTCCTGCTGAATCACGTCTATCTCCTATGTCTGCCGGTTCTCCGGCCGCTTGACCGCGGCCGGAGCCTGGCGGAACCTGCGCCCGACTGACGCCGGGCGAGCTCGAGCCTTCGCTACTTGGCCTTTTCCAGGATCTCCACGATCCGCCAACGCTTGGTGGCGGACAGCGGCCGGGTCTCCATGATCAGGACCCGGTCGCCGGTGCCGGCGGCGTTCTGCTCGTCGTGGACCTTCAGCTTGCTGGTCCGGCGCATGATCTTGCCGTACAGCGCGTGCCTGACCCGGTCCTCGACCTCGACCACGACGGTCTTGTCCATCTTGTCGCTGACCACAAGGCCCTCACGGACCTTGCGGCTAGCCCGCACGGCGGCGGCGGTGTTCTCGTCGGTCATGATGCAGTCACCTCAGTCGGCGCGGCAGAGAGCCCCAGCTCGCGCTCGCGCATGATCGTGTAGATCCGGGCAATCTCCCGACGGATGACCTGCAGCCGCCGGTTGTTGTCCAGCTGCCCGGTTGCGGCCTGCACGCGGAGGTTGAACAGCTCCGCCTTGGCCTCCCGAAGCTTCGTGACCAGCTCCTCCTCGGAGAGTTCACGCAGCTCGGTGGCCTTAACGCCCGCTGCCATCAGGATTCACCCACTTCGCGCGTCACAATGCGGCACTTCATCGGGAGCTTGTGGATCGCGCGACGCATAGCCTCTCGCGCGATCTGCTCGTTGGGGAAGGACATCTCGAAGAGCACCCGCCCCGGCTTGACGTTGGCGACCCACCACTCGGGCGAGCCCTTACCGGAACCCATCCGGGTTTCGGCCGGCTTCTTGGTCAGGGCCTGGTCCGGGAAGATCGTGATCCAGACCTTGCCGCCACGCTTGATGTGACGGGTCATCGCGATACGCGCCGACTCGATCTGGCGGTTGGTCACGTACGCCGGCTCGAGAGCCTGGATCCCGAACTCGCCGAACACCACCCGGTTACCACCCTTGGACGCGCCGTGGCGGTCCGGGTGGTGCGGCTTGCGGAAGCCCTTCGGGGGCTTGCGCGGCATCAGCATCTGTCAGCCCTCCTGCTGAGTTTCTGCCGGAGCGGAAGCCGTGGCGGCCACAGCCGCGCTGTCGATCGGCTCGCCACTCGGCGTCTCGGCCTGCTGCGCGATCGTGGTCGCGGCGGCCCGGCCGGCCTCGGTGCCGCCGGCGGTGGTGCCCGACGAACCCGACCGACCACGGCGCGGACGCTCGGGGCGGTCACCACGGTCACGACGCGGGCGGGCCGGACCGGCCTCGGCCGGAGCCTCCCGGCCCGGGACGGCGTCGCCCTTGTAGATCCAGACCTTCACGCCGATCCGGCCGAAGGTGGTACGGGCCTCGAAGAAGCCGTACTCGATGTTGGCCCGCAGCGTGTGCAGCGGGACGCGGCCCTCGCGGTAGAACTCGGTCCGGCTCATCTCGGCGCCGCCGAGACGACCCGAGACCTGGACCCGGATGCCCTTGCAGACCGGGTTCTTCATCGCGGACTGCATGGACTTGCGCATCGCCCGACGGAAGCTGACCCGGCTGGACAGCTGCTCGGCCACACCCTGTGCGACCAGCTGCGCGTCCGACTCGGGGTTCTTCACCTCGATGATGTTCAGCTGCACCTGCTTGCCCGTGAGCTTCTCCAGCTCGCCGCGGATCCGGTCGGCCTCCGCACCCTTACGGCCGATGACGATGCCCGGCCGGGCGGTGTGGATGTCGACGCGGACCCGGTCCCGGGTGCGCTCGATGTCGACCTTCGAGATGCCGGCCCGCTCCAGGCCCTTGGACATCATCCGGCGAATCTTGACGTCCTCGCCGATGTAGTCCTTGTAGAGCTTGTCCGCGAACCAACGGGACTTCCAGTCGGTCGAGATGCCGAGCCGGAATCCAGTGGGGTGAACCTTCTGACCCATTACTCGGCGCCCTCCGTCTTGCTCTGCGTGTCAGCCGGCTCGGCCTGCTTCGCCGGGGCCGCCTTCTTCGCCGCCGCGGACTTCTTCGGCATGGCCGGAGCCACCGCCTCGACCGCCATGGTGATGTGGCAGGTCCGCTTGCGGATCCGGAACGCCCGGCCCTGCGCCCGCGGCCGGAACCGCTTCATGGTCGGGCCCTCGTCGACGAACGCCTCGCTGACGAGCAGCGCGTCGGGGTCCAGCCGCTCGTTGTTCTCCGCGTTGGCGATCGCGCTCGCGAGCACCTTGTACACCTGCTCGCTCGCAGCCTGCGGCGCGAACTGCAGCACCGTGAGCGCCTCCTTCGCGGGCAGGCCGCGGACGAGGTTGACCACCCGGCGCGCCTTCATCGGCGAGATGCGCACGTGCCGCGCAACCGCCCGCGCGCCCGGAAGCACCGGAGCGTCGCCCTTTCCTGGCATCGCTGTAACCCCTTGTTCCTCTATCCGTATGCCCGCGGCGTCAGCGCCGACGGCTCTTCCGGTCGTCCTTCTCGTGACCCTTGAACGTGCGGGTCAGCGCGAACTCGCCGAGCTTGTGCCCGACCATCGCCTCAGTCACGAACACCGGGACGTGCTTGCGTCCGTCGTGCACGGCGATCGTGTGGCCCAGCATCTCCGGGATGATCGTCGAGCGCCGCGACCAGGTCTTGATGACGTTCTTCGAGCCCTTGTCGTTCTGCGTCTCCACCTTCTTGAGCAGGTGGTCGTCGATGAACGGGCCCTTCTTAAGGCTGCGAGGCATGTCTTATCTCCCTCAGCCGCGCTTACGCGTGGCGTAGCGGCGGCGGACGATCAGCCGGTCACTCGGCTGGCCCTTACGACGGGTGCGGCCCTCGGGCTTACCCTGCGGGTTGACCGGGTGGCGACCACCGGAGGTCTTACCCTCACCACCACCGTGCGGGTGGTCGACCGGGTTCATCGCGACACCACGGACGGTCGGGCGCTTGCCCTTCCACCGCATCCGGCCGGCCTTGCCCCAGTTGATGTTCGACTGGTCGGCGTTGCCGATCTCGCCGATGCTGGCGCGGCAGCGCACGTCGACCCGCCGGATCTCACCGGACGGCATGCGGAGGGTCGCGTACGCACCCTCGCGGCCCAGCAGCTGGATGCCGACGCCGGCCGAGCGGGCCATCTTGGCCCCGCCGCCCGGACGCAGCTCCACCGCGTGGATGGTGCTACCGACCGGGATGTTGCGCAGCGGCAGGTTGTTGCCCGGCTTGATGTCGGCGCCCGGACCGGACTCGACGGTGTCGCCCTGCTTCAGGTCCTTCGGCGCGATGATGTACCGCTTCTCGCCGTCGGCGTAGTGCAGCAGCGCGATCCGCGCGGTGCGGTTCGGGTCGTACTCGATGTGGGCGACCTTCGCCGGCACGCCGTCCTTGTCGACCCGCTTGAAGTCGATCAGACGGTACTGGCGCTTGTGGCCGCCACCGTGGTGCCGCGTGGTGATCCGGCCGTGGGCGTTACGCCCGCCCTTCTTCGGCAGCGGAGCCAGCAGCGACTTCTCGGGCGTCGACCGGGTGATCTCGGCGAAGTCGGCGACGCTGGAGCCACGACGGCCCGGCGTCGTCGGCTTGTACTTACGGATAGCCATTGTCTACACCCCTCAGCTGACCGGGCCGCCGAAGGCCTCGATACGGTCTCCGTCAGCCAGCTTCACGATCGCCCGCTTGGTGGCCTTGCGCTGACCGAAGCCGGTCTTGGTGCGCTTGCGCTTGCCCTGGCGGTTGAGCGTGTTGACCGTCAGGACGCGGACGTTGAAGATCTGCTGGATAGCGATCTTGATCTCGGTCTTGTGCGCGTCCGGGTGCACCAGGAAGGTGTACCAGTTCCGGTTCAGCTCGCTGAAGCTCTTCTCCGAGACGACCGGCGCGACGATGATGTCCCGCGGATCGGCGATCGTGCTCACTTGCCACCCTCCTCGGTGGTCTCGGCGGGAACGCCCAGGAACTCGTCCAGGGCGTCCTTGGTGAAGACCACGTCGTCGGCCACCAGCACGTCGTACGTGTTGAGCTGGCCGGCCTCGATCAGGTGCACTCGCTGCTCGTTGCGCAGCGACACCCAGTTCAGCTCGTCGGTGCTGCTCAGCACGACCAGGACCCGAGGGGCCTCGGTCAGCTTGGTCAGCGTGGCCAGGGCCGCCTTGGTCGACGGCTTCTCGCCCGAGACGAACGCCTCGACGACGTGCACCTGGCCGGCGCGCGCCCGGTCGGAGAGGGCGCCACGCAGGGCGGCGGCCTTCATCTTCTTCGGGGTGCGCTGGCTGTAGTCGCGCGGCACGGGACCGTGCACCACGCCACCGCCGGCGAACTGCGGAGCGCGGATCGAGCCCTGCCGGGCACGACCGGTGCCCTTCTGCTTGTACGGCTTCTTGCCGCCACCGGCGACCTCGCCGCGGGTCTTGACCTTGTGCGTGCCCTGCCGGGCGGCCGCGAGCTGTGCCACCACGACCTGGTGCATCAGCGCGAGGTTCGCCTGGGCGTCGAAGATGTCTGCCGGCAGCTCGACAGAGCCGCTCTTGGCACCTTCGACGGTGAGGACGTCAACGGTGGTCACTTGGCCGCACCGCCCTTCTTCGCCTTGGTCTTGGCCGCGGTACGGACCAGGACCAGCGCGCCCTTGGGGCCGGGAATGGCACCACGGACGAGCAGGAGGTTGTTCTCGGTGTCGACCGCCTGGACGGTCAGGTTCTGGACGGTGTAGCGCACGCCACCCATCCGGCCGGCCATCCGGGTGCCCTTGAAGACCCGACCCGGGGTGGCGCAGGCGCCGATGGAGCCGGGCGAGCGGTGCTTGCGCTGGACACCGTGGCTGGCGCGCAGACCGTGGAAGCCGTGCCGCTTCATCGGGCCGGCGTAGCCCTTGCCCTTGGTCTTGCCGGTCACGTCGATCGAGATCCCGGCGGGGAACTCCTCGACCGTGACCTCCTGGCCCAGCGAGTAGTCCGCGGCGTCCGCGGTGCGCAGCTCGACGATGTGCCGGCGCGGCGCGACGTCCGCCTTCGCGTAGTGCCCGCTGATCGGCTTCTTCACCTTGCGCGGGTCGATCGTGCCGTACGCCAGCTGGACCGCGGAGTAACCGTCCTTGCCGGCGTTACGAACCTGGCTGATGACGCAGGGGCCGGCCTGAACCACGGTCACCGGGACAACGCGGTTGTTGTCCCAGACCTGGGTCATGCCGAGCTTTGCGCCCAGGATCCCCTTGACTTGCCTGTCCATTTGTCCGGTCCCTACAGCTTGATCTCGATGTCGACGCCAGCCGGCAGGTCGAGGCGCATGAGCGAGTCGACCGTCTTCGGGGTCGGGTCGATGATGTCGATCAGCCGCTTGTGCGTGCGCATCTCGAAGTGCTCGCGCGAGTCCTTGTACTTGTGCGGCGAGCGGATAACGCAGAAACGGTTGATCTCCGTGGGCAGCGGCACCGGGCCCGCGACCTGCGCCCCGGTGCGCGTCACCGTCTCGACGATCTTCCGAGCCGAGGAGTCGACGACCTCGTGGTCATAGGCCTTGAGCCGGATGCGGATCTTCTGTCCCGCCATGGTGGCTTCTGTTCCTTCTCTCGATGCCGCTGTGTTGCGGGCGCCCATACCGGCTGGTAGAGCCCCACTTCGCCGACCCCCGCGGTCGGGCGTGTCGCGCCCTCGGACCAGGCTCCGCCCCGAGTCTCCGGAGCGATTCTCTGACCACGCGGTGGGTCAAGGCGCCGATCGCGTTACCGCGACCTGGACGCCGTGCGAGGGTGGCTGACCGCACTGGGCGATCAACCACCCTACGCGCGACTGTTGGCCGTCCCGGAGGTCCAGCGTTCACCGGACGCGGGCGACTAACTGTCGTTACGCAACCTGACTAGTATGCCGCACGACCGGCGGCAACGCTAATCGGGGTTACCCAGCTCACTGAATGATGTTGGTGACGCGACCCGCGCCGACCGTACGGCCACCCTCCCGGATCGCGAACTTGAGGTTTTCCTCCATCGCGATGGGCTGGATCAGCTTCACGGTCATCGTGGTGTTGTCGCCCGGCATGACCATCTCGGTGCCCTCGGGCAGCGTGACGACGCCGGTGACGTCCGTGGTCCGGAAGTAGAACTGCGGACGGTAGTTCTGGAAGAACGGGGTGTGCCGGCCGCCCTCCTCCTTGGAGAGGATGTAGACCGTCGCCTCGAACTCGGTGTGCGGGGTGCTGGTGCCGGGCTTGACGACCACCATGCCGCGCTCGACGTCCTCGCGCTTGATGCCACGCAGCAGCAGACCGACGTTCTCGCCCGCACGGGCCTCGTCGAGCAGCTTACGGAACATCTCGATGCCGGTGCAGGTGGTCTTCATCGACTTCTCGCGGATACCGACGATCTCCACCTCCTCGTTGGGCTTGAGGATGCCACGCTCCGCGCGACCGGTGACGACCGTGCCACGACCGGTGATCGTGAAGACGTCCTCGATCGGCATGAGGAACGGCTTCTCGGTCTCCCGCTCGGGCTGCGGGATCGCGGTGTCGACCGCGTTCATCAGCTCCATCAGGCGGCCGGTCCACTCCGGGTCGCCCTCGAGCGCCCTCAGCGCCGAGACGCGCACGACCGGCAGGTCGTCGCCCGGGTACTCCTGCGCCGACAGCAGCTCACGGACCTCGAGCTCGACGAGCTCCAGGAGCTCCTCGTCGTCGACCATGTCGCTCTTGTTGAGCGCCACGACGATGTAGGGCACACCGACCTGACGGGCCAGCAGCACGTGCTCGCGGGTCTGCGGCATCGGGCCGTCGGTCGCCGCCACCACCAGGATCGCGCCGTCCATCTGCGCGGCACCGGTGATCATGTTCTTGATGTAGTCGGCGTGACCGGGGCAGTCGACGTGCGCGTAGTGACGCGCCTCGGTCTGGTACTCGACGTGTGCGATCGAGATCGTGATGCCGCGGGCCTTCTCCTCCGGCGCCTTGTCGATCTCGTCGAACGGCGTGTACGGGTTCAGGTCCGGGAACTGGTCGTGCAGGACCTTGGTGATGGCCGCCGTCAGCGTCGTCTTACCGTGGTCGATGTGACCAATGGTGCCGATGTTGACGTGCGGCTTAGTCCGCTCGAACTTCGCCTTCGCCACTGGTGTCCTCCTGTGGACTTCTTGGTTCGTTCGCCCCGGCGCGCCGATTGGCGCTTAGGACTCTGTCGACAGCCTTTCCGGCCTGACGGCCGGAGAGCTTGGTGGGTTCTGCGGCGATGAAGCCTACAGGCCCGGTCTCACGCAACCCGACCGAGGTGGTCGCGGGCGGGGATCCCCTCCCGCGACCGGCCCCGGATCATCAGGTCAGCTCAGGTGAGCGTCACTCACCAGTCGCCTTGGCGATGATCTCCTTCGCCACGCTCTGCGGAACCTCGGCGTAGGAGTCGAACTGCATGCTGTAGCTAGCCCGGCCCTGCGTCTTCGACCGCAGGTCGCCGACGTAGCCGAACATCTCTGACAACGGCACCAGAGCCTTCACGATGCGGGCGCCACTGCGCTCCTCCATCGCCTGGATCATGCCGCGGCGGGAGTTGAGGTCGCCGATGACGTCACCCATGTTCTCCTCAGGAGTGGTGACCTCAACAGCCATCATCGGCTCGAGCAGCGCGGGGTCGGCCTTGCGGGCCGCCTCCTTCATCACCATCGAGCCGGCGATCTTGAATGCCATTTCCGACGAGTCGACCTCGTGGTACTGGCCGTCCAGGAGCGTCAGCTTGAGACCGACCAGCGGGTAGCCGGCGAGAATGCCGTACTGCATCGCGTCCTGCGCGCCCGCGTCCACCGACGGGATGAACTCCCGGGGGATGCGGCCACCGCTGACGGCGTTCGCGAACTCGTAGGTCGGGGAGTCGTTGCCCATCGGCAGCGGCTCCAGGCTCACGATCACCCGGGCGTACTGGCCGGAACCACCGGTCTGCTTCTTGTGGGTGTACTCGACCTTGTCCACCTTGCGGCGGATGGTCTCGCGGTACGCCACCTGCGGCTTACCGATGTTCGCCTCGACGTTGAACTCGCGGCGCATCCGGTCGACCAGGATGTCCAGGTGCAGCTCGCCCATGCCGGAGATGACCGTCTGCCCGGTCTCCTCGTCCAGCTTGACGCGGAAGGTCGGGTCCTCCTCGGCCAGCCGCTGGATGGCCGTGCCCAGCTTCTCCTGGTCGGCCTTGGTCTTCGGCTCGATCGCCACCGAGATGACCGGCTCGGGGAAGGTCATCGACTCCAGGATCACCGGGTTCGCCGGGTCGCAGAGCGTGTCACCGGTGGTGGTCTGCTTGAGACCCTGCACCGCGATGATGTCGCCAGCCTGGGCCGAGCCGCGCTCTTCCCGCTTGTTGGCGTGCATCTGGTAGATCTTGCCGATCCGCTCCTTCCGGTCCTTGGTGGAGTTGACCACCTGAGATCCGGAGTCGAGCGTGCCGGAGTAGACCCGCACGTAGGTGAGCTTGCCGAGGTGCTTGTCGGTCTGGATCTTGAAGGCCAGGCCGGCGAACGGCTCGTTCTTCGACGGCTTCCGCTGCAGCGGCGTCTCGCCGTCGGTGGCCGTACCCTCGATCGCCGGGACGTCCAGCGGCGACGGCAGGAAGTCGACGACGGCGTCGAGCATGGGCTGAACGCCCTTGTTCTTGAACGCCGAGCCGCAGAGCACCGGGTTGGCCTTGCTGGCGATGGTGGCGCGCCGGATGGCGGCCTTGATCTCCGCGACGGAGACCTCCTCGCCCTCCAGGTACTTCTCCATCACCGCGTCGTCGACGTCGGCCAGGGTCTCCACCAGCTTCTCGCGCCACTCGGCCGCGGAGTCGGCCAGCTCGGCCGGGATCTCCTCGATGGCGTAGTCCTCACCCTTCTGGGTCTCCCCACGCCAGGTGAGCGCCTTCATTTCGATCAGGTCCACGACACCGATGTGGTCGCCCTCGAGCCCGATCGGGATCTGGAGCACCAGCGGGGTGGCGTTGAGCCGGTCGATCATCATCTGCACGCAGCGGAAGAAGTCGGCACCGGTCCGGTCGAGCTTGTTGACGAAGCACATCCGGGGGACGTGGTACTTGTCGGCCTGACGCCAGACGTTCTCCGTCTGGGGCTCCACGCCGGCGACACCGTCGTAGACAGCGACCGCACCATCCAGCACCCGCAGCGACCGCTCGACCTCGACCGTGAAGTCGACGTGACCGGGCGTGTCGATGATCTGGATCGTGTGGCCCTTCCACTCACACTTGGTAGCAGCGGAGGTGATGGTGATACCACGCTCCTGCTCCTGCTCCATCCAGTCCATGACGGCAGCGCCCTCGTGGACCTCACCGATCTTGTACGTGATACCGGTGTAGAACAGGATCCGCTCGGTGGTCGTGGTCTTACCGGCATCGATGTGCGCCATGATGCCGATGTTGCGTACGTTGGCGAGCGCGTCTGCGGCGGCCACTTCAATCCCTACTTATCGTCGTCTAGACACAACTGGTGGCGGTTCCGGCGCCGGTCCGGCGCCGGAACCAGGGTGTTACCAGCGGTAGTGCGCGAAGGCCTTGTTCGACTCGGCCATCTTGTGCGTGTCCTCGCGCCGCTTGACGGCGGCACCCAGACCGTTGCTCGCGTCCAGCAGCTCGTTCATCAGCCGCTCGATCATTGTCTTCTCACGACGGGCCTTGGAGTACGTCACCAGCCAGCGCAGACCGAGGGTGGTCGCGCGGGCCGGACGGACCTCGACCGGCACCTGGTAGGTGGCGCCACCGACGCGGCGGCTGCGCACCTCGAGGGTCGGCTTGACGTTGTCCATCGCCCGCTTCAGGGTGACGACCGGGTCGGTGCCGCTCTTCTCGCGGCAGCCCTCCAGGGCGGCGTAGACGATGCGCTCGGCGAGCTGACGCTTGCCGCGCATCAGGATCTTGTTCACCAGCTGGGTGACCAACGGCGAGTTGTACACCGGGTCAGCGACCAGCGGCTTCCGCGGAGCGGGTCCCTTACGCGGCATGTCAGCTCTTCTCCTTCTTCGCGCCGTAACGGCTGCGCGCCTGCTTGCGGTTGCGGACACCCTGGGTGTCCAGCGAGCCGCGGACGATCTTGTAACGCACGCCGGGGAGGTCCTTCACCCGGCCGCCGCGGACGAGCACGATCGAGTGCTCCTGCAGGTTGTGACCCACGCCCGGGATGTAGGCGGTCACCTCGATCTGGCTGCTGAGCTTGACACGAGCGACCTTGCGGAGCGCTGAGTTCGGCTTCTTGGGGGTGGTGGTGTACACGCGGGTGCACACACCGCGCCGCTGAGGGGATCCCTTCAGCGCCGGGGTCTTGGTCTTGGTCGTCTTGGCCTGGCGGCCCTTTCGGACCAGCTGCTGAATCGTGGGCACCGGGTTTCTCCGCTCCCTTCGGCCGCTCGCGCGGCCGCGCCGTCTGCTCGTTAGCCGCCCTGATGGACGACTCTCCTACATTCCGGCCAGGGCCACCTCACGGAGGTCCCGGCACCCGCGGTCGGGCGTGTCGCCCAGATCACGGTCCCGGTGCCGACGCTCGCACGCGCACCGGGTTCTTGCCGGCGCGCGGATCGCCACGCACCGGGTCTTTGACTGTGTCGTGCGGCCGCTCGATCGCCGGAACACCGGATCCCACGCACGCACGAGTTGCCCGGGCATGCCCGGGCACAAGGGGAAAGAGTACCTACCACAGCCTCGCAGGTCAAAACGGAATGGTCCGGCAGATCTCAGATCCCCGCCGGTCGACTGCCCCGTCCTGCCTGCTCACCCGTGATGGGCACCTACGGGCTCAAGTGTACCGGCTCCGCCCGGGAGCGACCCGTCGGCCCCGGGCGAGGCCCGTCACGCCAACTGCAGCAGCAACGCCAGCCCCAGTCCCACCAGGCTGAGCAGCAGCCCCACCGCGCCGCAGCTGATCCCGGCCATGGCCAGCCCCCGGCCGGTGAACCGGACCGCCGGCGGCGGCGCCGCCCGGCGGATCTGCCGGCGGGCCAGCAGCCCGGCGACCACGGCGGCCGCCCCGGAGAGGACCCCCGGCACGGTGAACGCGCCGGCCGCCCAGGCCCCGCCGTACTGCGCCCCCACCACGCCGAAGCAGAGGACCAGCAGGGACACCAGGATGGAGACCACGCCGGCGACCAGCGACCCCACCGCGGGACCGGAGGTGACCGGCGGCACGTCGAGGTGGACCACCCCGAAGGGCGTACCGGGGATCGGGTCGACCCGCTTCGGCGGTGGTGGCGCCTCCGCCGGCGGCGGGGGCAGCGGGCCGGGCCCGTGCGCCGGGGGCGGCGGCCACGCACCCCCGGGTCCACCCCCGGGGTACGGCGGTCGCGGGTACGCGCCCGCCGGCTGACCGGGGTACGACGGCGCGGGCGGTCGCGGGTACGGCCCGGACGGCGGAAGTGGTGGCCCGTGGCCCGGCGCCGCCGTCCGGCCCCAGCCCGCCGGATCGGGCCGGCCCCACCCGGCCTGGCTCCCCGGAGCGGGAGCGCCGGACTCCGGATGCCCGGAGGGCCGCCCGCCCGGGTCGCCTCCCGACGGCGCCGCCGGTTCCGTCACGGGGTCCTCCTGTCGAGAAGTCTGGTCCACCGCCGCGCGACGGACACCGGCCAGGCTACCGCCGCCGCGCTCCCCGGCGCACGGCGCGGACGATCACCGGGCGCTCAGTCCACGTTCGGGGCGAAATCCCGTCCGAACGGGGCGTCGGCCAGCCGCACCACACCGATCACCACCAGGGTCACCACCGCCACCGCGACCAGCACCAGGCCCGTCCAGGCCAGCAGCTCCCCCCGGCGCAGCCAGGCCGCGCCGGTGAGGAAGCCGCCCGAGGCGTACGCCTCGCGCCGGGCCTGCCGGGCCAGCTGGAGGGCGACCGTCGCGGGCACCACCCCGCCGATGAAGAGGCCGGTCAGCGCCCCGATCAGGCCGAGCGCGAAGACGGCGCGGGCCTTCGTCGCGCGGGCCGGGTCAGGGTCGAGCGGATGACGTGGCGGCTGGTGCGCCACGGGCAGCTGCCCGGGAGCGGTCGTCATGCCCACCATCATGCCCGCCGTCGCCGCCGGGGACCCGGGCCACGGCCAGCTCCGGACCGGGGACCGGTCCGCCCCGGAGCAGCAGCAGCGCGGCCAGCAGCACCACGGCCGCCTCGGCGAGCAGGATCAGGCGGCGGGTACGACGAGGGCCCCCGGCGGATGCCAGGGGCCCTCGTCGTTGCGTGGTGCTTTAGCGGTACGACCCGAAGTCGAAGTCGTCCAGCGGAACCGCCTGGCCGCTGGCCGGCCCGAAGCCGTAGTCGGTCTCCGGGTAGCCGGTCATCGAGTAGACCTTGGCCTTCGCCTCCTCGGTCGGCTCGACCCGGACGTTGCGGTACTTGCTGATGCCCGTACCGGCCGGGATGAGCTTACCGATGATCACGTTCTCCTTGAGGCCGACCAGCGAGTCGCTGCGCGAGTTGATCGCCGCGTCGGTCAGCACCCGGGTGGTCTCCTGGAAGGAGGCCGCCGAGAGCCAGGAGTCGGTGGCCAGCGAGGCCTTGGTGATACCCATCAGCACCGGGCGACCGGCGGCGGGCTCGCCGCCCTCGCCGACGAGTCGGCGGTTCTCCGACTCGAAGAGCGCCCGGTCGACCAGCACGCCCGGCAGGAACTCGGTCGAGCCGGAGTCGATGACCGTCACCCGCTTGAGCATCTGGCGGATGATGATCTCGATGTGCTTGTCGTGGATGAGCACACCCTGCGAGCGGTAGACCTCCTGGACCTCCTGGGTCAGGTGGACCTGGACCGAGCGCGGGCCGAGGATGCGGAGCAGCTCGTGCGGGTCGATGGTGCCCTCGGTGAGCTTCTCGCCGACCTCGACGTGATCGCCGTCGTGGGTCCGCAGCCGGACCCGCTTGGAGATCTTGTCGTAGACGATCTCTTCGCTGCCGTCGTCCGGCACCACGATGATCTTCCGCGACCGCTCGCCGTCCTCGATCCGGATCCGACCCGGGGTGTCGGCGATCGGCGCCTTGCCCTTCGGGATCCGAGCCTCGAAGATCTCCTGGACACGGGGCAGACCCTGGGTGATGTCCTCACCCGCGACACCACCGGTGTGGAAGGTACGCATCGTCAGCTGCGTACCCGGCTCACCGATCGACTGGGCGGCGATGATGCCGACCGCCTCGCCGACGTCCACGGTCTTGCCGGTCGGCAGCGAGCGGCCGTAGCACGCACCGCAGACGCCCAGCTTCGACTCGCAGGTGAGCACGCTGCGCACCCGGACCGTCTCCGTTCCGGCGGCGACGATCTTGTCGACCAGGATCGAGTTGAGGTCCCGACCCCGCTCGGCGACGACGGTGCCGTCCGGCCCCTTGATGTCGTCGGCCAGGGTACGGGCGTGCACGCTGGTCTCGGCGTGCTCGTGCACCGCCAGCTTGCCGCCCTCCAGGCGCTCGCCGATCTGCATCGGGATCGCCCGGTCGGTGCCGCAGTCCTCCTCGCGGATGATCACGTCCTGCGAGACGTCCACCAGACGACGGGTCAGGTAACCCGAGTCGGCGGTCCGCAGGGCGGTGTCGGCGAGACCCTTACGGGCACCGTGCGTGGAGATGAAGTACTCCAGCACGGACAGACCCTCCCGGTACGAGGCCTTGATCGGCCGCGGGATGATCTCACCCTTCGGGTTGGCCACCAGACCACGGATCGCCGCGATCTGCCGGAGCTGGAGCAGGTTACCGCGGGCACCCGAGTGGATCATCTTCCACAGCGGGTTCTCCTGCGGCAGCGCGGTGTCCATCTCCTTGGCGACCTCGTTGGTCGCCTTGGTCCAGATCTCGATGAGCTCGCCGCGACGCTCCTCGGCGGTCATCAGACCCCGCTGGTACTGCTTGTCGATCCGGTCGGCTTCCTTCTCGTACCGCTCCAGAATCTCCCGCTTGCGCGGCGGAGCGATGACGTCCTCCATGCCGATCGTCACGCCGGACCAGGTGGCCCAGTGGAAACCGGCCTCTTTGAGCCCGTCGAGGGTGGCGGCCAGCGCCACCTTCGGGAAGCGCTCGGCGAGGTCGTTGACGATCGCGGAGAGCTGACCCTTGCGGATCTCGTAGTTCACGAAGCGGTAGCCCTGCGGCAGCGTCTCGTTGAACAGCACCCGACCGAGGGTCGTCTCCACGGTCAGCGGCTCGCCCTCGACCCAGCCCTCGGGCGGGGTCCACGGCTCGGCGCCGGCGCCGTTGTCGACAGCCGTGACGCCGCGCAGCCGGATCTTGACCGGCGTCCCCAGGTGCAGCTCGCCATTGTCGAACGCCATCCGGGTCTCGGCGTCCGAGCTGAACGCCCGGCCCTCGCCCTTCCCACCGGGAGTGAGGTGGGTGAGGTGGTAGAGACCGATGACCATGTCCTGGGTGGGCATGGTGACCGGCTTGCCGTCGGCCGGCTTGAGGATGTTGTTCGACGACAGCATCAGGATCCGCGCCTCGGCCTGGGCCTCGGCGGACAGCGGCACGTGGACCGCCATCTGGTCACCGTCGAAGTCGGCGTTGAACGCGGTGCAGACCAGCGGGTGGATCTGGATGGCCTTGCCCTCGACCAGCTGCGGCTCGAAGGCCTGGATGCCCAGGCGGTGCAGGGTCGGCGCGCGGTTCAGCAGCACCGGGTGCTCGCCGATGACCTCTTCCAGCACGTCCCACACGACCGGCCGCTGCCGCTCGACCATCCGCTTGGCGGACTTGATGTTCTGCGCGTGGTTGAGGTCCACCAGCCGCTTCATCACGAACGGCTTGAACAGCTCCAGCGCCATCTGCTTGGGCAGGCCGCACTGGTGCAGCTTGAGCTTCGGGCCGACCACGATGACCGAACGGCCGGAGTAGTCGACGCGCTTGCCCAGCAGGTTCTGGCGGAACCGGCCCTGCTTGCCCTTGAGCATGTCGGAGAGCGACTTCAGCGGACGGTTACCCGGACCGGTAACCGGCCGGCCGCGACGGCCGTTGTCGAACAGCGCGTCGACGGCCTCCTGGAGCATCCGCTTCTCGTTGTTGACGATGATCTCGGGCGCGCCGAGGTCGATCAGCCGCTTGAGGCGGTTGTTCCGGTTGATCACGCGGCGGTACAGGTCGTTCAGGTCGGAGGTCGCGAAGCGGCCACCGTCGAGCTGCACCATCGGGCGCAGGTCCGGCGGGATGACCGGGACGCAGTCCAGCACCATGCCGAGCGGCGAGTTGCGGGTGTTCAGGAACGCCGCCACGACCTTGAGCCGCTTGAGCGCCCGGATCTTCCGCTGGCCCTTGCCGGAGCGGATGGTCTCGCGCAGGCTCTGGGCCTCGGCGTCGAGGTCCATGTTCTGGACCAGCGCCTTGATCGCCTCGGCGCCCATGCTGCCGGTGAAGTACTCACCGAAGCGGTCGCGCAGCTCGCGGTAGAGCAGCTCGTCGGTGACCAGCTGCTTCGGCTCCAGCTTGCGGAAGGTGTCGAGCACCTCGTCCAGACGGTCAATCTCGCGCTGGGCCCGGTCGCGGATCTGGCGCATCTCGCGCTCTCCGCCCTCCTTGACCTTGCGCCGGACGTCCGCCTTGGCACCCTCGGCCTCCAGCTCGGCCAGGTCGGCCTCGAGCTTGGCGGCCCGCTTCTCGATCTCCGAGTCGCGGCTGTTCTCCGACTGCCGCTTCTCGGCGAGGATCTCGTTCTCGATCGTCGAGAGGTCACGGTGACGCGACTCGGCGTCCACGCTCGTCACGACGTACGAGGCGAAGTAGATGATCTTCTCGAGGTCCTTGGGGGCGAGGTCCAGCAGGTAGCCCAGCCGGCTCGGCACGCCCTTGAAGTACCAGATGTGGGTCACCGGAGCGGCGAGCTCGATGTGCCCCATCCGCTCACGACGGACCTTGGAACGGGTCACCTCGACGCCGCAGCGCTCGCAGATGATGCCCTTGAAGCGGACCCGCTTGTACTTACCGCAGTAGCACTCCCAGTCCCGCTGCGGACCGAAGATCTTCTCGCAGAAGAGCCCGTCCTTTTCCGGCTTCAGGGTGCGGTAGTTGATCGTTTCAGGCTTCTTGACCTCACCGTGCGACCACTGACGGATGTCGTCGGCGGTGGCGAGGCCGATGCGCAGCTCGTCGAAGAAGTTGACGTCGAGCACTATGTCCCCTATGTCGTCGTCTGTACTGCTAGCTAGTGGGTGAGGTCGGGAGCCGGCGAGCCGGCTCCCGACCGTTCACCTCAGACCTCTTCGACCGAGCTCGGCTCGCGCCGGGACAGGTCGATGCCCAGCTCCTCCGCGGCCCGGAACACCTCGTCGTCGGTCTCGCGCATCTCCAGGGCCACACCGTCGCTGGAGAGCACCTCGACGTTGAGGCACAGCGACTGCAGCTCCTTGAGCAGCACCTTGAACGACTCCGGGATGCCCGGCTCGGGGATGTTCTCGCCCTTGACGATCGCCTCGTAGACCTTGACCCGGCCGAGGACGTCGTCGGACTTGATCGTCAGCAGCTCCTGCAGGGCGTACGCGGCGCCGTACGCCTGCATCGCCCAGCACTCCATCTCACCGAAGCGCTGACCACCGAACTGCGCCTTACCACCCAGCGGCTGCTGCGTGATCATCGAGTACGGACCGGTCGACCGAGCGTGGATCTTGTCGTCGACCAGGTGGTTGAGCTTCAGGATGTAGATGTAGCCGACCGCGATCGGGTCCGGCAGCGGCTCGCCGGAGCGACCGTCGAACAGCTGCGCCTTTCCGCTGGCACCGATCAGCTGCTTGCCGTCCCGGTTGGGCAGGGTCGACGAGAGCAGACCGGAGATCTCCTCCTCGCGGGCACCGTCGAAGACCGGGGTGGCCACGTTGGTGTCCGGCTCGGACTCGTGGGCGTCGATCGAGCGCAGCTGCTTCTTCCACGCCGCGTCGTCGCCCTCCACGCTCCAACCGGTCTTGGCGACCCAGCCGAGGTGGGTTTCCAGCACCTGGCCGATGTTCATCCGGCTCGGCACACCCAGCGGGTTGAGCACGATGTCGACCGGCGTGCCGTCCTCAAGGAACGGCATGTCCTCGACCGGCAGGATCTTGGAGATGACGCCCTTGTTACCGTGCCGGCCGGCGAGCTTGTCGCCGTCCTGGATCTTCCGCTTCTGGGCGACGTAGACCCGGACCAGCTCGTTGACACCCGGAGGCAGCTCGTCGCCGTCCTCCCGGGAGAAGGTACGCACGCCGATGACCGTGCCGGTCTCACCGTGCGGCACCTTCAGCGAGGTGTCCCGGACCTCGCGCGCCTTCTCACCGAAGATCGCGCGGAGCAGCCGCTCCTCCGGGGTCAGCTCGGTCTCGCCCTTCGGCGTGACCTTGCCGACCAGGATGTCGCCGGGGACGACCTCGGCGCCGATCCGGATGATGCCCCGCTCGTCGAGGTCCGCGAGCATCTCCTCGCTGACGTTCGGGATGTCGCGGGTGATCTCCTCCGGACCCAGCTTGGTGTCCCGGGCGTCGACCTCGTGCTCCTCGATGTGGATCGAGGTGAGCACGTCCTGCTGCACGAGGCGCTGCGACAGGATGATCGCGTCCTCGTAGTTGTGGCCCTCCCAGCACATGAACGCCACGAGCAGGTTGCGCCCGAGCGCCATCTCGCCCTCGTCGGTGCAGGGACCGTCGGCGATGACCTGGCCGGCCTCGACGCGGTCGCCCTCGAAGACGACCGGCTTCTGGTTGACGCAGGAGCCGGCGTTGGAGCGGCGGAACTTGTGCAGCAGGTACGTCCGGCGGTGGCCGTCGTCCTGGTGGATGGTGATGTAGTCGGCGCAGAGGTCCTCGATCACACCGCCGTGCTCGGCGACGACCACGTCACCGGCGTCGACTGCGGCCCGGTACTCCATGCCCGTGCCGACCAACGGCGACTCGGCCTTGACCAGCGGCACCGCCTGGCGCTGCATGTTCGCGCCCATCAGGGCCCGGTTGGCGTCGTCGTGCTCGAGGAACGGGATCATCGCGGTCGCGACCGAGGTCATCTGCCGCGGCGAGACGTCCATGTAGTCGACGGCGCCGGGAACCACGTCCTCGGTCTCGCCGCCCTTACGGCGGCACAGGACCCGGTCCTCAGCGAAGGTGCCGTCGGGCTTGAGCCGCGCGTTGGCCTGGGCCTTGACGAACCGGTCCTCCTCGTCCGCGGTCAGGTAGTCGATCTGGTCGGTGACCCGACCCTCGACGACCTTCCGGTACGGCGTCTCGATGAAGCCGAACGGGTTGACCCGGGCGAAGGTGGAGAGCGCGCCGATCAGACCGATGTTCGGGCCTTCCGGCGTCTCGATCGGGCACATCCGGCCGTAGTGGGACGGGTGCACGTCGCGGACCTCGAAGCCGGCCCGCTCCCGGGACAGACCACCCGGGCCGAGCGCGCTCAGCCGGCGCCGGTGGGTCAGGCCCGCCAGCGGGTTGGTCTGGTCCATGAACTGGGACAGCTGCGACGTACCGAAGAACTCCTTGATCGCCGCCACGACCGGGCGGATGTTGATCAGGGTCTGCGGCGTGATCGCCTCGACGTCCTGGGTGGTCATCCGCTCGCGGACGACCCGCTCCATCCGGGACAGGCCGACCCGGACCTGGTTCTGGATCAGCTCGCCCACGGTACGCAGGCGCCGGTTGCCGAAGTGGTCGATGTCGTCGGCCTCGTAGCCGTCCTCACCGGCGTGCAGCCGGCAGAGGTACTCCACGGTGGCGACGACGTCGTCCTCGGTGAGCGTGCCCGTGGTGATCGGCACGCCCACTTCGAGCTTCTTGTTGAACTTGTAGCGCCCGACCTTGGCGACGTCGTACCGCTTCGGGTTGAAGAAGAGGTTGTCGAGCAGGGTCTGGGCGTTCTCACGGGTCGGCGGCTCGCCAGGGCGGAGCTTCCGGTAGATGTCGAGCAGCGCCTCGTCCTGGCCGGCGATGTGGTCCTTCTCGAGCGTGGTCATCATCAGCTCGGACCAGCCGAACCGCTCACGGATCCGCTCGGCCGACCAACCGATGGCCTTGAGCAGCACCGTGACGGCCTGCCGGCGCTTGCGGTCGATGCGGACGCCGACCGTGTCGCGCTTGTCGATGTCGAACTCCAGCCAGGCACCCCGGCTCGGGATGACCTTGACGCTGGAAAGGTCGCGGTCGGAGGTCTTGTCCGGCTCCTTCGAGAAGTACACGCCCGGCGAGCGGACGAGCTGGCTGACCACGACGCGCTCGGTGCCGTTGATGATGAAGGTGCCCTTCGGCGTCATCATCGGGAAGTCACCCATGAACACCGTCTGGCTCTTGATCTCGCCGGTGGTGTTGTTGGTGAACTCCGCGGTCACGAACAGCGGCGCGCAGTAGGTCAGGTCCTTCTCCTTGCACTCCTCGATCGAGGCCTTGACCTCGTCGAAGCGCGGTGCCGAGAAGGAGAGCGACATGGTGCCGGAGAAGTCCTCAATGGGACTGATCTCATGGAGGATCTCCGCGAGACCCGAGCGTGCGTGCGGGTCGTCCGCCGACCGGCCCTGCCAAGCCTCGTTGCCGACGAGCCAGTCGAAGGACTCGTTCTGGATGGCGAGGAGGTTGGGGACCTCGAGATGTTCGGTGATCCTGCCGAAAGAAACTCGGCGGGGAGCGAAAGCGCTCGACGTACGACTGGTCTTCGCAGGGCGGGAAGCTGCCAAGATGCGTCCTTCCGAGGACCGGTGCTGCAGAACGGCTGGTACGCGTGCACTCCAATGACCCCACCGGAAATATCCGCAAACGGACATTTCCGAGCAGGGGCCAAGTCGGAAGGCAGCGCAAACTAGCAGTGTAGCCGAGAGGCTAACCGCTGTCCAGCCCACCCCGCAGGTCGTCGCGGAACGTGCCTCGGGACCCGTGGAACCGGGTCTCACCGGGGCCGCTCGGAACGCGTCGTTCCTGCCGGGCCGCTCGGGTATCGCGGCCGGTGGTGCTGCCGCTGCCATTACCCAAGAGGTGGCCGTCGCAAGCGCGGAAGGTCTTGCTGGTGTCAGCGTGCCTGGCAGGCCGGTGCCGCGTCAAGGGCTCCTCTCCGGTCGCCCCCGTCTTTCCCACCGACGAGCCACCGCCAGGCACCACTGTTGCGCCGTACGCCGGGCGTCGCACGCACTGCTCACGCCGCTGCCACCGAGAGCCACCAACCACAGCGGGCGGTGATCCGTTCCCGGATCACCGCCCGCCGCGATGCGGTGTGCCCCGGCTCACCTGAGCCGGGCGCGCGCCTGGTCGTACCTCAATTACTTGAGGGTGACCTTGGCGCCCTCGCCCTCGAGCTTGGCCTTGGCCTTCTCGGCGGTCTCCTTGTTGACCTTCTCCAGGATGGCCTTCGGCGCGGACTCGACCGCGTCCTTGGCCTCCTTGAGGCCCAGGCCGGTCAGCTCACGCACGACCTTGATGACCTGGATCTTCTTGCCACCGTCGGCCTCGAGGACGACGTCGAACTCGTCCTTCTCCGCCTCGGCCTCGGCCGGGGCGGCAGCGCCACCGGCAGCGGCGACCGCGACCGGGGCGGCGGCGGTGACCTCGAAGGTCGTCTCGAACTGCTTCACGAACTCGGAGAGCTCGATCAGCGTCATCTCCTTGAACGCGTCGAGGAGCTCGTCGGTGCTGAGCTTCGCCATGTCTGGCGTCCTTTCCTGAATCTGTTAAGTAAGAACTGGGTGCGCCGGGAGGCCTCAGGCCGCCTCGGCGCCCTCCTTCTCGCGCTTGTCCTGCAGGGCAGCCGCCAGACGGGCGGTCTTGGAGAGCGGAGCCTGGAACAGGGCCGCGGCCTTGCTCAGGTTGCCCTTCATGGCGCCGGCCAGCTTGGCCAGCAGCACCTCACGGGACTCCAGGTCGGCGAGCTTCGTGACCTCGGCCGCGGAAATGGCCTTGCCCTCGAAGACACCGCCCTTGATGACGAGCTTCGGGTTGGTCTTCGCGAAGTCGCGAAGACCCTTCGCCGCCTCGACGACGTCGCCCGAAACGAAAGTCAGCGCGGTAGGACCGGTGAACAGCTCGTCGAGGCCGGAGATACCCGCCTCGGTCGCGGCACGCTTGGCCAGCGTGTTCTTCGCGACCGTGTAGGTGGTCTCCTTGCCGAGCGAGCGCCGCAGCTGGGTGAGCTGGGAAACCGTCAGACCACGGTACTCGGTGAGCACCGCGGCTCCCGCGTTGCGGAAGCTCTCGGTCAGCTCTGCGACGGCCGTGGCCTTGTCGGCCCGGATCGGCTTGTCCGCCATGTCCCTCCTCTCTCGTTGCTCGAGGCTGGTCGCCGTCGTCGAGCGGGAGGCTCGGGACGGCGGCGGAGGCACCACGACAACGAGAAAAGCCCCGGCGCAGGGCGCGCGGGGCGAGGGCCGGCACGATCGTCGCGGTCGGCGGACCACGGGATGAACCGATTTTCGCTTGCCGCCCTGCGCGGGTCGCCCGTCATCGCGGGACCTTCGACCGTGCCGGAGCACGGTGACCAGCGGTCTCTGGGTGGAACTTGCGCCAAGGTTACGCGACGCGTCCCGGTACCTCCAAATCGCCCCCGCCGTGCCCCCGGTCACTCCCCCGGCGCCGCCGGGTGTCGACCGGCGGCGGGGTCCTCAGGGGCGACGCCGGCGGCACCGGACGCAGCCGGTCAGGGCCGCTGCCGCCCAGCCCGACAACAGCAGCGCCGCGGAACCGGCCAGCGGCCCGGTCAGCGCCCGGGCGGTGGCCAGCACCGGCGGCACCAGCCAGGGCGTCGCCGAGCCCGAGAGGCCGAGCACCAGGGCGCCGACCGCGCCGAGGGTGGCCAGCACCGCGACGCCGTACCCGGCGCTGCCGGTGACCGCCCGGCTGGCCAGGGCACCCAGCGCCACCGCCGCTGGCAGGGCGAGCGGGTGGGCCCAGAGCCCGAGGGTGACCCCCGCCGCCACCGACCGGTCCCCCGGCGACCGGGCCGGTCACTCCCCCGACCAGCCACTCGGTCTGCCAGGCGAGCACCGGGAAGAGAACCACCCGGAGACGCCGTACGCCCCCGCCGGCTGGGCCCGACCGCCGCCGTACAGGACGCCGAGGGCGAGCAGGCCGGCCAGCACCGGCGCCAGCGCCCGTCCGGTACGCAGGAAGCCGGTCAGCCGTAACCACCCGGCCGCGGTCCGGCCGGAGCACCCCGGCCGCGAACTGGAGCAGGGTGGACTTGCCGACGCCGTTGCGGCCGAGCACGACCGCCACCTCACCCGGGTCGATTCGGACCCGGGCCGCCCGCAGCACCCACGGGCCGCGCCGGTGGTACCGGAGCCACACGTCCTCCAGCCGCATGCCAGCGAGCCCGCCACAGCGGACAGACGGAAGGGGCCCCGCCACGAGTCGTGGCGAGGCCCCTTCACGGGAGCCGTGCTCAGCCCTCGGCCGAGCCCTCCTGCAGGTTCTTCACCACGTTCGGGTCGACCGGGACGCCCGGGCCCATGGTGGTGGTCAGGGTGACCTTCTTGAGGTACTTGCCCTTGGCCGAGGACGGCTTGGCGCGGAGCACCTCGTCGAGGACGGCGGCGTAGTTGTCGATCAGCTGGTTCTCGGAGAACGAGGACTTGCCGATGATCAGGTGCAGGTTCGAGTGCTTGTCCACCCGGAAGGTGATCTTGCCGCCCTTGATGTCCTTGACGGCCTTGGTGACATCCATGGTCACCGTGCCCGTCTTCGGGTTCGGCATCAGGCCGCGCGGGCCCAGGATCCGCGCGATCCGGCCGATCTTGGCCATCTGGTCCGGGGTGGCGATCGCCGCGTCGAAGTCCAGCCAGCCGCCCTGGATCCGGGCGACGAGCTCGTCCGTGCCCACCTCGTCCGCACCCGCCGCGGCGGCCTCTTCGGCCTTCGCGCCGGCGGCGAAGACGATCACGCGGGCGGTCTTACCGGTGCCGTGCGGCAGGTTGACCGTGCCGCGGACCATCTGGTCCGCCTTGCGGGGGTCGACGCCGAGGCGCATCGCGACCTCGACCGTGGCGTCGAACTTGGCGGTGGTGGCGTCCTTGGCCAGCTTGACGGCCTCGGCGGGGGTGTACAGCTTCGACCGGTCGATGACCTCGGCGGCCTTGCGGTAGCTCTTGCTGCGCTGCATCTTCGTGTTACTCCTGTGGTCTATGGCGGGCCGCGGTGACCGCGTGCCCTCCCACGAACTGATCTGTTGGTCGCCGACGTCAGTCGCTGACGACGATGCCCATCGACCGGGCGGTGCCGGCGATGATCTTCTCAGCCTGGTCGAGATCGTTGGCGTTGAGGTCGACCATCTTCTTCTCGGCGATCTCACGCACCTGGGCGCGGGTGACCGAGCCGACCTTCTGGCTCTGCGGCACGCCGGAACCCTTCTCGACGCCGGCAGCCTTGATCAGCAGCCGGGCGGCGGGCGGCGTCTTCAGCACGAAGGTGAAGCTGCGGTCCTCGTAGACGCTGATCTCGGCGGGGACGATGTCGCCCCGCTGAGCCTCGGTCTGCGCGTTGTAGGACTTGCAGAACTCCATGATGTTGACGCCGTGCTGGCCGAGCGCGGGGCCGACCGGCGGTGCCGGCGTGGCCTGGCCCGCCTTCAGCTGAAGCGTGAACGTCTTGACGAGCTTCTTCTTCGGAGGCATATCACTTCCTGGGGCTTGGAACTGGGAAAGGTGCCGGCCGCGGGCGCGCACGGTCAGCGCGATGCGACAGCGGCGACGTTCAAGAGTAGCGCAGCGCTCCGCCAACCCCCGCGCCGAGGTCGGACGGGGCGGCGGAACGAGTACGCCGGCGGCGGGCTGCTGCCCACCGCCGGCGACCGGGTACACGTCAGATCTTGGCGACCTGGTTGAAGTTCAGCTCGACCGGGGTCTCCCGGCCGAAGATCGACACCAGCACCTTGAGCTTCTGCTGGTCGGCGTTGATCTCGCTGATCGTCGCCGGCAGCGAGGCGAACGCGCCGTCGGTGACGGTGACCGAGTCGCCGACCTCGAAGTCGAGGACCTTGATCTCGGGCTTGGCCTTCTTCTGCTCGGTCTCGAGCGCCGGGGCCAGCCACTTGAGCACCTCGTCGAGGGAGAGCGGCGCCGGGCGGTCGGCCCGGTCGGTCGCGCCCACGAAGCCGGTGACCCCCGGCGTGTTGCGCACGCAGGAGTAGGACTCCGCCGTCAGCTCCATCCGGACCAGGATGTAGCCGGGGAAGACCTTGGCCTGGACCTGGGACCGCTTGCCGTTCTTGACCTCGACCTCTTCCCGGGTCGGTACCTCGACCTGGTAAATGAACTCCTCCATGTCGAGGGAGGTGATCCGGGTCTCGAGGTTGGTCTTGACCTTGTTCTCGTAGCCGGCGTACGAGTGCACCACGTACCAGTCGCCCGGGGCGTAGCGCAGCTTCTGACGCAGCTCGGCGACCGGGTCGTACTCCTCGTCCGGCACCGGCTCGGTGGTCGGGAATTCCGGCTCGCTGGCGGCCTCGACCGACTCGTCACCAGCCGCCGTCGCCACCGTGGACTGCTCGTCCGTGGTCTCGGCGGTCTCGTCGTACTCAGGCACGCTACTCACTTCCGTCACTATCGGCTCAGTCGGCCGGTCAGCTGGAGTTGCCGAACACCCACAGCACACCCTTCGCGAACGCGAAGTCGAGAAGGCCCACGATCGTCAGCATCACCGCGACGAAGGTGACCACCACGGCCGTGTAGGTCAGCAGTTCCTTGCGGGTCGGCCAGATGACCTTACGCAGTTCGGCGACCACCTCGCGGAAGAAACGCGCGATGCGGGCGAACACCCCCACCCTGTCGGTCTCGGTCCGGGTCGTCGGCTTGCTGTCGGCCGAACCGGCACGGGCCCGCGAACGGGTCGCGGTGCCACCCCGGGCTACCGGCTCGTCCGCGTCGGTGGCGTCATCGTCGGCGGCCACCTCGTCGACGATCTCGTCGCGCAGACCGTCGTCGCCGGCGTCCTCGCCGCGCCGCTTACTCTCGGCCACTTCGCCCTCCGTCGCGGGATGTCGGGTCGTACGCCGATTGGGCGTACGCGGCGCTGGTCACGCCGGCCGGACCAACCGTCCCGCGACGGGCCGCGGCCGGCGGATCGGACGAAGGGCCCCGATGCCTCGGAACCACCCCGCCGATGCCACCACCACGGGCCGGGCGCCGCCGTTCTGGCGACGCGACCCACGGGAACGGTCAGGCCTGAGGCGCAGGGGTGACAGGACTTGAACCTGCAGCCTGCGGTTTTGGAGACCGCTGCTCTGCCAATTGAGCTACACCCCTGTGCGGCGACGCTCGCCCCGCTCGGCCATGACGACCGGGCAGGGGTCACTTGCCCCACGGCGGACCAGTGTACGGGTAGCGCCCCGACTTTCCCAACCGGTCCCGCCCGTCACGTCGGGAAGACCGTCAGCGCGGCGTCCGGACCGTCGCCCGAGCCTGCGAGAGGACCTTCTCCCCCAGGCAGGTGGCGGTCACGTCGAGCCTGGTCAGGCCGTCTTCGGTGACCTCACGCACCACCGCGTTGACCTCGATCTCGGTGCCCTGGTCGTCGTCCGGGACGACCACCGGACGGCTGAACCGGACGCCGAATTCGACCACCGCGTCGGGCGACCCGGCCCAGGTGGTCACCGCCCGGCCGGCCAGCGCCATGGTGAACATCCCGTGGGCGATCACCCCGGGCAGGCCCACCTTGGTGGCGGTGCGATCGCTCCAGTGGATCGGGTTGAAGTCGCCCGAGGCGCCCGCGTAGCGGACCAGGTCCGCCCGGGTCACCCGGTACGTCTGAGTCGGCAGCTCCATCTCAGGCCTCCCCGCGTACGACGATCTTGGACCAGACGGCGACCACCGGCTCGCCGGCGGCGGTGCTGACGTCGGTGCGGGTGGTCAGGAAGCCGTGCCCGCCCCGGTTGGTGATCTCCTCGATGGTGTTCACGCAGACCAGCTCGTCACCGGCGATGACCGGACGGGTGTACGCGAAGCGCTGGTCGCCGTGGACCACCCGGCTGTAGTCGACGCCCAGCGCCGGGTCCTCGACGATCTGGCGGTTGGCGGCCATGGTGACCACCACGGGGAAGGTCGGCGGGGCAACCACGTCCGGATGACCGAGGGCGCGGGCCGCCTCCGGGTCGTGGTGGGCCGGATCGGTGGCGCCGATGGCGGTGGCGAACTCGCGGATCTTTTCTCGGCCCACCTGATAGGGGGCGGTCGGCGGGTAGGTCCGGCCGACGAAGGACGGGTCCAGGGACATGCCGCCGAACCTACACGGAAAGCACGAACGCCGATCCGTACGGGACGGGCGGCTCGGGCCGCGCCATCCGTGCGGATCGGCGTTCGGGTGTCGCTGCGGGACCGGGCCGGCAAAGCCGGCCGCAGGTCAGCGGGTCTCGCGGTGGATCGTGTGCTTGCCGTCCCGCGGGCAGAACTTCTTCAGCTCGATACGGTCCGGGTCGTTACGACGGTTCTTGCGCGTGATGTAGTTGCGCTCCTTGCACTCCACACACGCCAAAGTGATCTTCGGCCGAACATCGGTCGCCTTCGCCACGGCGGAGTGCCTTCCTCGCTACGGGTAACAACTACAGCGCATCAGCCTACGCAGGCAATGCGCGGACACACAAATTGGGCGCCTGTGGCGCCCGTCCCACCGACCACCGGGACGACGCCCGGCGGACGAGAGTAGCGGTGGCCGGACTTGAACCGGCGACACAGCGATTATGAGCCGCTTGCTCTGCCATCTGAGCTACACCGCCGCAGGCGGGTCCAGCCGGACCCTCTGAGCCCCCTTACGGAATCGAACCGTAGACCTTCTCCTTACCATGGAGACGCTCTGCCGACTGAGCTAAGGGGGCCTGCCCGATCACCCGGAGGGCGTCGCGCAGGAGATACATTACACGGCCCTGCGCAGGGGGTGAAATCGGATCCCCCGGTACGGCGTTTGCGCTGTTCAGAGCACGACGCGCAGGCGCGGAAGCTCCCCGGCGGAGATCGTCTCCGGGTCCACCTGGGCACCGAACCAGGCCTCCAGCCGCTCGTACGGCAGCGGGCGGCTGAACAGGAAGCCCTGCCCGATCTGGCAGCCGATGTCCTGGAGCAGCTCCAGGGTCAGCTCGCTCTCCACGCCCTCGGCGACCACGGCCAGGCCGAACTGCTGGGAGAGGGTGACCACCGCGTTGACGATCGCCAGATCGCCCGGGTCGGTCGCCATGCCCTGCACAAAGGAGCGGTCGACCTTCACCTCGTGCACCGGCAGCCGGCGCAGGTGGGCCAGAGAGGAGTCCCCGGTGCCGAAGTCGTCCACCGAGAGCCGTACCCCCAGGTCGCGCAGCCGGCGCAGGGTGGGGATCGGCCGCTCGGTGCCGTCCAGCACCCCGGCCTCCTTGATCTCCAGGGTGAGCCGCTGCGGCGGTACGCCGTACTCCTCGAGCAGCTCCCGTACGTGGGCCGGGAAGTGCTGGTCGGTGAGGCTGCGGGCGGAGAGGTTGACCGCCACGGCGAGCGGCTGCTCGCCGTGGCTCCAGTCCCGGCTGCGCCGCAGCCCCTCGCGGAGCACGAACTCGGTGAGCCGGCCCAGCTGGCCGGTGTGCTCGGCCACCGCGACGAAGTCGTCCGGGGCGACCCACCCGTGCGCCGGATGCTCCCAGCGGGCCAGACACTCCACCCCCACCAGGCGGCGGTCCCGCAGGGTCACCTTGGGCTGGAAGTAGACCTCCAGCTCGCCGTCGTCGAGCGCCCGCCGCAGGTCGCCGGCGAGGCCGAGCCGGCGCAACGACCGGGACTCCAGCGCCGGGTTGAACAGCTGCACGCTGCCGGGCACCGCCTTGGCCGCGGTCGCGGCGAGATCCACCCGCTGCAGCAGGGAGGCCGCGTCACTGCCGTGGTCCGGGTGTACGGCCACCCCGACGGCGGTGTCGACGTCCAGGGTGAGCGCGTCGAAGACCATCTCGTCGCGGATCTGCTCCCGCAGCTGGCCGGCGAGCTCCAGCGCGGCCTCGGCGCTCTCCAGCCGGAGTGTCACCAGGAACTCGTCGCCCCCGACCCGGCCGACCAGCGCCGACGAGGGCGCGCAGGCGCGCAGCCGGGCGGCGACCTCGGTCAGCACCTTGTCGCCCGCCGCGTGGCCGAGCGACTCGTTGACCTGGCGCAGCCGGTCGACGTCGAAGAGCAGCAGCGCCACCACCTCGCCGGGCGCCCGGATCTTGACCGCCTCGTCCAACGCCCCGCTGATCCGCCGCCGGTTGGGCAGCCTGGTCAACGCGTCGTGGTACGCGTCGTGGCGGAGCCGGTCGACCAGACGCGAATTCTCCAGGGCGACTGCGGCGTGCGCCCCGACCGTCTCCAGGAGCGGTACATCCGTGCGGGCGAAGTAGTTGCTGGCCCCGAGGCGGTTGACCACCTCCAGGGTGCCGATCGTGGCCTGCCCCGAGCGGAGCGGGACGGCGATGACGTCCTTGACCCCCTGCCCCGACACCGGCCCGCGCAGGTCGCCGTCGGTCGTCATGCCCCGGCCCAGGACGACGGTGCGACCCTCGTCCCGGGCCCGTTGCCGCAGCTCGGCCGGGGTCGGGGCGACGTCCAGCAGGCCGGAGTCGGCGATCCGCGACGTCAGCAGCACCTCGGGATGCCGACCCTGGGCGGGCAGCCACAGGGTGGCGTACTCCGCCTGCATCAGGGCCCTGACCCGGCCGAGCAGGGCGTCGGCGAGGGTCCCGTCCTGGCCGCTGCCGCTGACCGCCCGGCTGAGCTCGTACATGTCGGCGAGGGTGCGGTGCTGCCGGAAGAACTGCGCGTAAGCGCGGTAGACCAGGGCCAGGGCCGTGGTCAGCGTGCCCAGCAGCAGCAGCGACCACCAGGTGGTCGCGATCAGGATCAGGATGATCAGGCCGCTGACGATGTTCATCGCTGTGGCCAGCAGCATGGACGGGGACTTGCGGAACGCTTCCCGCCCGGCCTGCCAGCCCTGGAGGAGGGTGTGCACCCCGGCCACCGAGGTGATGCTGAACAGGCTGACCATGCTGGCCGCCACGAACAGGGTCAGCCATGTCCGGGGGCCGACCCCCTCGACGGGCGGGAACGCCTGCAGGGCCAGCACGGCCACCGAGGAGCCCGCGGCGGCACGGGCCACGTTGAACCAGAGCTTGGTGGGCCCCATCCGGTGCCGCAGGTGGGTGAGGACAGCCGCTAGCGTGTAGATGACGACGACCGTCAGCGGCCGGACGAAGTAGAACGCCAGGACCAGCGGAATCTCGGTGAGGGTGACCCCGATCGACTGGCGCCGGACGGTGAAGTTGAGCACCGGCAGGCCTGCCGCCACCATCGCCGCCAGCAGCACCGCGGCCAGCGGCCACTCCCCGAACGGCCGCGCGGCGGTCAGGCCGGTCACGGTCGAGCAGACCACGGCGAACAGGACCAGCGGGCCGGTGATCAGCCACGCGTGGTCGGTCGAACGGGGGCCGGTGCGGCCGGAACCCGCCATGCCGCCCCCTCTAGAGACCTTGCCGCCTCAGGTCGACCCCACCGCTGTATCAGCGGGGCACGGGCATGTTCCAGATGATGTCCATGGTCTGGGCGCCCCCGAAGTCCCATCCGTTGCCGACGAGGACGCCGCCCGCGATCGCCGCGAGCACGAGAAACGAGCCAAGCAGCCGGCCCAGCCTTCGACCAGACATGTTCGCTCCTGTCGGGGAGTCGTTGTGACGGGTGGTGGAGGTTCCACGATCGTGCCACAACCAGACTGACCCGCAAAGCGGACGGACGGCCGATCAGGGCTGTCCGCACAGGCCGATCCGATCGGCCATCGGGAAGTCGCCAGACGGCGGGCCTGAGGGGTACGACCAGCAATCAGATGTTGCGGCTTCGGCCTTTAGCCGTGATCCCCCATCCTCACTGACGAGCCGGGCTATTGCCGCAGAAAGTCCCTCACTCGGCACAACGACCCGTAACGGATTCGCACCTCTGCCACCGGGTGACGCCTCCACCGTGGCACCGTCATCGACACTCGACGATACCCTCCCCCGCCGCCGCGCCGGCACTCCGACAGCGACCGTCGCCCGGACCGCGGCCCATCGTGGACCGATTGGGACCGCCCGGCCATGAGCATGCCCCGCCGGGACGCAAGAACGCCAGACTTTCGTCGGACACCCGTCGGCCGTAGGACCTGAGTGCCGAACAGGCGCAGCGGGTAGCCGTCGCCGTCTTCCTGCCGGCCGACAGGTAGGACTTCCAGACCTTCACCGGATGCACACCGACGGCGTACCTGGCGCTGCGGCGGCGGTTCCTCGCCGACCATCCCGGTCACGCCCTCGACGTCGAGCCGCTGCCGGCCGATTGATTTCTTACAAGCGCCCGCACCGGCATCCGCCTCAGAATCGGCACATCACGACGCGAGGAGATTCAGTGAGCAAGGTGATCATGGGCTGCGCCGCCGTCTCGATCGACGGTTCCATCGCCAATGAGAGCGACGAGGTCGGCCCGCTATTCGACTGGGCGGGGAACGGCGCCCACGTGGCGCTAGTGCCGATGGCCGGGCGGCTGGCACGTCACGCTGCGACGCAAGCACCGGTCCTGGGAACATCACCGCGGTCGTCGGTCCTTGCTGATGACCACGGTCCACATCGGGGCGCCTTGGCCGCCGGGCGGGCGCAGTAGCGGTGAGCATTACAGTCTGCACGCCAATCGCAGCGTGTGGCTGCTCCTGTCCGGCCGAATCGTCTAATCTAGTCGTTCCCCGTCACGGGATCTCCCCGATCGGCAGGACCGGGTGCCTGGTAGACGGTCTCCGAGACCGAACGGCCCTCGTCCTGTGGGATCCTGTGACGAGCGGAATGAGTCACTACGATGTGTTGGACTGAATGTCGTGTCGCAGCGCAGTTCAGGGGCGTTCGCGTACGTGGGTGGCGAGCATCGCGCGCAGTTGCGATGGGTCCGCCGCCGCCTCGACCAGCCCACGTTTCGGTAGCACCACCGGCATTGCGCCGAGGCCCTTCGACGCCAGCAGGACGAACGACCGGTCGGTCTCGATGTAGAACGGATGGTGGGACCAGGCGATCGTTGCATCCTCGGTCGCGGACCGGAGGTGGATTCCGGTATCGGTCACCGTGGCCTGGACCGGCTGGGACAGCCACGGGTTTCCCCGCACGAGCAGGTGCGCCTGCCACTGATACATCGCTGCCAGGGCGAGCCGGACCAACAGGACGCCGAACCCCCCGATGATCGCTGCCAGTACCAGTACCACGCCCACCACGATCGCGGCAGCATCCGCCGGGAGTTCCCACACCTCGGCGGAGACGAGTCCTGTGACGACCGCGGCCAGCACGGCAACCGCCAGAATCGGAACAAGCCAGCGAACCCACCCGCGGCGTTGCTGGGCCGCGACACCATCGCGCAGATCATCGTGCGTCAGGGCGTAGTCAAGGCGAATCGGGTCCGCCGGGGCCGGCTCGGGCAACATAGATCAACACCATACTGGGACGGATCGCGTCGTGGCTCGCGGCCGACCGTTCCGGTCCCCATCGGCCGGACGCATGATCCCGCGCTGATCACCATCCGCGGGGGCCTGCCCGGGTAACACGCGCCGCATCCCCACCACGACCTCGTCGCGCAGCCACCGCCCGCTGTCCGTGTGTCAAGGGTTGCCTTGACGCGGAATCCCGCCGGGACTCGCTCCCCGGGTAGCCTCGCGGTGACGAGCAGCCAGGTGGAGCGGTACCGGCACGATGTTGAGCGGTGGACCGTCGGGCAGCTACGCGCTGCGCTGGATGGTCTTCCGAATGACATGGTGCTGAGGGCGGAGGTCGCTTTTGGCCCGAGTTCCGGTCATCCTGACCCGTGGGGCAACGATCAGTTCGTGGTTACCGACGTGATCGTGGATGACGGCGAATATCTGAGGTCAGATGAGTTGATCATTCGGGTGGATTACTCCTCTGATTGGTATGTCCGACCCGTGCGTTCAGCACCTGACGCGGATCATCCGGGCGCTGATGGATGACAAGCCTCGCCTCAGGGCTTGCCACCCCGCGCCCTCCGGTCCAGGCCGTTTTGGACGCTACTGAATGAACGAAAGAGGACATTAGTTGTTCGACTCCCCGATCGTCGGCTACCTCGATCGCGTTGCGTCAGTGGGTGATGCCAAGGGTCCTCGTTCAGGATCTCCGGCAGGCCTCATGTGGCGGTGCGCTGCCACCGCCATCGATATCGCCATCGCTGTGGCAGTGATCCTCGTTCCGCTTGTCGCGCTGGACCGGATACTTACGGCCGCGGGTGTCCCCGACAGCGAGGCCGGCCCGATATGGCGTACCACGGCAGCGATTTGGGTCCTGGCCTTCATTCTCCTCTACGCTCCGCTGAGCGTGTCGCGGTGGGGCGCAACCCTGGGCAAGCGCGTACTCCGGCTGGAAGTAGTGCGCTTCAAGGATGGCGAGCGCCTCGGCTATAGTGCGGCAGTCATCCGCCACTTCACCAATCTCGTACTCACGATGGCTGGCGTGTTGTGTGTTGCCAACGTATCGGTGATCAATCTCAGCCCGGATAGGCGCGGAATCCATGACAGGGCGGCGGGTAGTGCGGTGATCCACCGGAGGTGATCATTTCGGACTGCTGGATCAGAAGTGTCGTGCCGCGATCGGTCTTCCACAGCGTGCACTTTCTCCGGTATTCAACCCCGACCTCCGGTCCGCCTAGTGGATCCCGGTCTCACTCGCCGGCTCCGCCCGTAGACGCAGGTGATATCGCGTCTGCCGAATTCGCCTCTTAAGGATCAAGGCGGCCCGCAAAGCGGGCCGCGCCGGCCCGGCCCCGGCCTGCTGGCGACCTCCGGCCGGCATCGGCCGGG
>NZ_JBNCLC010000025.1:0-83922 GCF_049844475.1 Micromonospora sp. DT47
CGCCACGCCCGTACGGCCGCAATCATCAATCTCCACGAGGCCAGCCGACGCCCGGAACCCCTTATTTACCAGGCTCTAAGCGTCGTCCTGCGGCTGCTGAGGCTTGAAACCCATTCGTCGCCATGCCTCGCGGATCGGTTGCAGATTGTTAGCGAAGGCTGTTGCGCTCAGATCCATCGGGTCACCGTCGAATTCAATCTTGCGACCAACGCGCCGATAGGGCGAAACAAGCTCGCCGCGCTCCCGACGGCCGCCCGCCCGGCCAGCACCTAGGTCAGGCCCGCCGGATGCTCGAGAAGTACCGCGTCCAGCTCTGGGCCCAGCAGCTCGGCACCGCGCAGACGGTCAGCGATGCCCGCATCCGCAAGATGCTGAGTCCGTAGCCGGCCCTACTCAGCGTCCTGTGCCTCGATCAGGTCGAGGTCGCGGACGCAGAAGCCGTGGTGCTCGAAGGTCTCGTTGAGCACCGTGCCGAGGCACTGCCGCACCAAGCGGCCCCGGGCGTACGGCGGCCAGACATCGTCGTCGGGCACCGGCGCTCGCGCTGCGAGCTGCACAGCGGTGACCTCGTCGAGCCAGGCCTCGAGCTCGGCGGCCTGTGCGTCACGCACGCTCACGATCTCGTCGAGGGCCGGATCGAGCGAGAGGTCAAGCCCGTGCGCTCCACGGTAGGGCTCGACGGTCGTCCCGATGCCCATCGGCGTGAACAGCTCCGTCGAGCCCAGGCAGCAGCGGCGGAACCACGAGTCGTGGACGAAGACTAGGTGGCGCATCGTCTGCACCGCCGACCACTCGTCGTTCACGCTGCGGCGCTCGATGCCGGGCGTACGGCGGATTCGCTCGATCGTGGCGGCCCAGCCGGCATGGAGCTGACGCGATGCCTCGCGCAGATCGGCAGGGTCCTCGGAGCGGATCAGCACCCGCACCGGATGACGCCGGTCGAGCTCTGCCTCGACGTACTCGGTGACCTCGACACCGTTCACCACGAGATTGGTGATGAGCCCGTCGATCACGGCATCCTGCATGACGACGCCGATCAGGCGTGCCCCGGTCAGATCGCACTCGCGGAACTCCGCACCGTGCAGATCCTCGTCGACATACCGCGTCATGCTCCGCATACTAGGTCCGAGCACCGACAAGCCAGCCTCCCCGGCTTGATTTGGCCTCTTCCAGGTCCTGACCGAGCGCGAAGAACGCAACAGCGTCGCGATCGCCTCCAACGAATCCTTCTCCGGATGGACCAAGACCTTCACCGACCCGCGCTTGTGCGCGGGCCATCGTCGACCGGCTCACCTACGGCGGCAACATCATCGAGATCGGCACACACTCCTACCGCCTCGCCCAGACCCGCTCCCGCCACGAGGCCCAGCAAGCCCAGGGTGGGGCCAAATCAGACCGTCACCGCGTCCCAGCTCGAACTACCGACTCTGTCCGACGGCGGCTACGAAGGCGCGGGCATCGGCGTGCACACCCCACTCAAACAACCTGCCGGTGACCAAGTACTCGACGTGGACAACCGCACCTACAACGCGCTCCTACGCGGACTGCGCTGCCTGGGTGAACGCGGCTTCGCGCTACTCACCGGCCGCTGGCGCACCCTCCACCACATCACCGCCAGCCCCCGCAAGATCGGCGACATCGTCAAAGCCGCACTCGTTCTCACCCATTTCGAACACGGCCGACTCACCTGAAGTAGGTGAGATCACCTCATTGGGGGTACGTCAATCGGCGCGTCGGCAGTGAGGAGTTGGCGTCCAGGCGAGGGACCGTCTAAAGATCATCGGGCACGACGGATGTCATTCCCGCCGTCAGGGCTGCGGCAAACCCGTAAGTGCCCAGCGCCGGTGCAGCGGATGCCCCAGCGGCGCCTTCCGGACCGGCCGGGCGCCGCCGTACCGCCGCAGGTAGGTCACTCGCGCCCTCGACATCGGCTGCGGTCCTGGGCCATTGACGCTCCACCGTGCGCGCCTGCCACCCGGACCAGAGGTAACAGCAGGTCAAGGCTCCTCCGTGGAGGGGCGTTGATTCGTTCCACGGCCGGGCTGAGTCTGCACGACGGCAGAGAGCCCGACCAGCACATGCACCGGCGGTTGCCGTGCAGCGCGCACGTGGGGAAATTTGTTCATCGGCCGTTCGAGAGATCATTTCCGGCTTGGGCGGTCCTACTACAGTCCGGAGATAGGTATGACTCGAGTGCTACGGAAGGAGTGCTCCATGCGTCGATACCGCACCTGGATGACCATGGGGACGATCGCGATGTTTGTGATCGCCATGCCGGCCTCGGTGGCCGACGCTGCGGCCGCCACGCCCGGCGGCCGTATCCTCTACACAAACTCCGTCGGCAGCACCTCCGGCTACTACGGAGAGTTGCGCAGCGTCCGGCCGGACGGGACGGCGATGTACGTGTACAGCCAGCCTCCTGCCGGGTTCGCATACCCCGACTACTCGCCAGACGGCACCCGGATCGCCTACGTCTATGAATTCAGCGTGCGCACCATGTCGGCGATGGACGGCTCGGACGACCGGCGGCTGGTCGACGGACCGTGCGGGCCGGCTAGCCCACGCTGGTCGCCGGACGGCAAGTCGGTCGGCTTCGAGTCGTGCGGCGACATCTACGTGGCCAGCACCGACGGGTTTTCGGTGCGTAACGTGACCCAGAGCGCATTCAACGACCTGCAAATGTCGTGGGCTCCCAGGGGCGAGCATTTCGCCACAGCGACCATGCCTGGCGTACAGATCTATCGCGCGGACGGTTCCCGGTCGCGCACACTCACCGACCTGCCGGGCGCCTGGCACCTCGACTGGAACCCCGACGGCCGCAGCATCGCCGTCCAAGCGGACGGCGACCTGTGGCTGGTCAACGCCGTGAACGGCCGCACTAAGCGGCTGACCGACACGCCGGGTATCACGGAACTGAGCCCGACCTGGTCCCCGGACGGGCGCTGGTTGTCATACGGCCGCGGCCCGAACGATCCCGACGCCTGGGACCCGAACTCCGCGGCAATCGACCCGCAGATCTGGCTGATGACCCGCGGCGGCGACCAGCCCCACTCGATCGGCGTCCACGGCGTCCCGAGCAGCTGGCGCGCCACCGACTGACCACGAGCGCGTCGGCGTCTCCCGACGCGGAGACGCCGCCGCATTCAGTAGCACTCCTGCTGCTCGGCTTTCGCGTCGCCGTTCGACTACAACGACTACGCCGTGCTGTTGCACTGGTCGTACATGACCGGTTTCCGTTGGGGCCGCGAGTACAAGGAGTCGGACCGGTGCGACATCGGTCTCGTTGCACGTCGTACATGACCGGTCGTAGCGGCAATCGCGGCGAGGGCAACCGGCAGCAACGGACGGCCAGCCGTGGAGCTGACCCCTACGTGACCCCAACCCAGTTCCAGAGCAGCACGACGAGCCAAGCCAGCAGGGGACTGCTGCCGAGGCTGCGACCGGTGGCCAAGCGGCGCTCGTCCTCTAATCGGCTGAATCGGGCGTTGCCTGAGTAGCCAGGCGAGTAGCCAACGCGGGCGGCCTAGACCGGACGACGGCGGACAGTAACGGCACGCTCAGCCAGGCATCGAGCACAGGGACCAGGAGCTGCCGCATCCTGGCAAGCGTGGGGGTCGATGCATGCCTGACATCCGCAGATGACATCAACGGAGCCGACCGCCGGCGAACACCACCGGACGGAGCGGAAGACGGAGTCTCTGAGGGCGGTCTCGTGGGACGCCCCGCGTGCCTGGTCGATGAGACTCGCCCGGCATTCTTCGCAACTAGTCTGCGGCAGGGCGCGTCGACGGTTCCTTGCGAGTACCGTCGACTGTGGCGGCCCGCCGGAGTAGCGGCCGGCGGCCCGCCGCCCAGACCGCTACCTGGGAGACGACGATGACCGACCCCACGACCTTTGGTGCGCGTCTTCGCGCTCACCGCGAACGCGCAGGGAAGACCCGTCTGGTCCTCGGTGGACTCGTCGGCCGTAGCGCCGAGTGGGTCAAGGCCCTGGAGAATGGCCGTCTCCTCCCGCCCCGCCTGCCTATGCTGCTTCGCCTGGCCGAGGTGCTCGACATCTCCGATCTGGCGGAGCTGACCGGCGACCAGTCCCTGCCGGTCGCGTCGGTAACCCGCGCCGGTCACCCCGATATCGACAACGTTGCCGCCGCCATGCAGCGCACTACCGTGCCGGTCGGCGATCCGACGCCCGTCGACGCGCTGCGGAGCCTGCTCGACCAGGCGTGGGCGCTGTGGCACCGGTCGACCGTCGAGCGTACGGCCGTCGCCGCGGTGCTTCCCGGGCTGCTGGCTGATGCGCAACGCAGCGCTCGCCGGTTGGACGGCCTGGCCCGCCGGCAGGCGCTTGTCGAGTTGGCGCGTGTCTACCACCTTGCGCAGTTGTACATGGCCCACCAGCCGTATCCGGAGTTGGTGTGGCTCGCCGCCGACCGGGCGATGCTCGCCGCGCAGGACGCCGACGACTCCGCTGCGATCGCCGTAGCCGCCTGGTACTACGCCCACGTCTACCGTGGCGCGAATCAGGTCGACGCCGCTGAACAGGTGCTCGTCGACGCCGCGGTCCTGGTTGACCCGGCTGCGGGTGGTGAGCAGTTGGCGCGGTGGGGGCAGGCGCAGCTCGGCATCGCGCTGGGGCACAGCAAGGCCGGGCGGCCCGGGAAGGCATGGCGCGCGTGGGACGCCGCCGGCGAGGCCGCGAGCCGGCTTGGTAGCGGGTACGCCCACCCCTGGCTGATGTTCGGGCCGGCCGCCTGCGCGGCGTACGCGGTCACCATTGAGACGGACCTGTGTCGAGCCGGTGAGGCCGTCCGGCGGGCCGACACAGCGGACTATCGGGCGCTGCCGTCGCACACCCGTCGGGCTGGCGCCCTGATCGAGGCCGCTCGGGCGCACATGCTGCACCGAGGCGAGGTCGCGGCGATTCACCTGCTCGGCCGGGCACTGCGAGAGAGCGTGGACACGGTGCGGCACCATCCGTACGCCCGCACGGTCGCTCTGGAGCTGTCGAACCGGCCGGGCACGGTCGGGGAGGACGCGCGGGAACTGGCTCTCGCGATCGGGGTGATGGGGTAGCGCTACCTCGGGTACAAACTCTCCCCGCCGCCGCCCGTGACCGCTCGTAGCGTCGAGGTCACTGGCGGCGGCGGGGCTCTTTTAGTCTCGATACCCGATAGGACCTGACGAGACTTGCCGCCTTCCGACGCTCGATGAGGAGGCGGAACCTGTGGCGATCTGGTCCGAGCTGTGCAAGCTGGTGCGGTGGCTGTTCCGACGGCCGGAGCCGCCGCCACCGCCGGGCATCGGGCAGCGGTACCAGGCGAGCGAGCAGGCGGAGGCGCAGCGGCGGCTGCTCGACCAGGCGGAGCGGTTGCGGGAAACGCAGTGGTACTGCGAGCCGACGCAGATGGTGCCGACTATGCCGATGACGCTGGGCCAGCGCACCGGCTACGGGACGCAACCCACGGGTGAGCCGAGTGGGGGCCGGCTCTCATGGCATGTCGACTCCAGACAGGCGGCGCGTCGTGTGCGACGAGTATTTGCTCGCGACTGCCCTGACCCTCGCCCGACGGCACCGGCCGGTCTGGTCCTGGCAGAGCTGGCGGCGCATCTGCCGATGCGGTGTTGAACTGCCCTGCCATACCGGGCACCGGATCCCGATCAACCGTGGTCACTGGCCGAACGGAGAAGCCGAGCGAGCGGCGACCAGGAACAGGCGATTCTCGCGGTACACGTCCGTGGGCTCGACGGGATGTGCGTCGGTTGCCGAGTGTGGTGGTCGCGGCTGGTGCCGTACCCGTGCTGGCAGGTGGATTGGGCGACCAGGCGGCAGGCCCGCGTGATCACCACCCGGTTCCTGGCTGGTGTGCGGTGACCACCCACGGCCCGGTCATGCCGATCTGGAGCTGCGGAGGCTGCGACCTTCCGTGGCCCTGCTCGACGCGGAGGCGGGAGCTTCGAGCGGAGTATGCGGATGCTCCAGTATCTCTGGCCCTCTACCTCGGCTCCTACCTCGTCCAGGCCGCCGAGGACATGCCCTGGACGCCGGCCGGCGCGTTGCACCGCCGCTTCCTCGGGTGGACCAGAGAGGCCGAGCGGTCAAAGCCAGCAGTACAGCAGCGAAGTACAGCAACCCTGCCAGCCACACCAGGCCGAGACGATCCCCAGCAGGCCGGATGACCTCGGACGACACCCGATCCGACCGGCTTGCCGAGAGTTCACACCGAAGAGGTCACTGGTTCGATCCCAGTATCGCCCATGATCGGAATAGCGCAGAAGAGGCACCCTCGGGAGAGGGTGCCTCTTGCTGATTCCATCGTCATTCGTCGTTGGACGTCAGCGGATCGTCAGCGAATGCGTCGCGGATGCGTTGGGGCCGTCCGTCCGACCGGTGGGTGTAGAGGTTCAGCGTGGTCGACGGTTTCTCGTGGCCCATCACGGCCTGGACGTCGTTGACCGGGACGCCCCGCGACACCAGCTCCGTCGCGTACGAGTGCCGCAGGTCGTGGAAGCGCAGGCCGCCCGGCGCCATCTTCGCCACGTGCGACACCGCCTCCCGCTCGGTGGTGAACTCCGCCGACCACTCGACACCCTCGGAGTCGACCCAGGCCGCACGCCACTTGATGGCCTACGACGACGGCGAGCACGGCTTGGCGCAGCGCTACCTGATCCAGGCGCTCCGGCTCGCCCAGGCGTCGAACAGCACCGCTCTCGGCGCTTACGTCCTAGCGGGCATGTCAGACCAGGCGAACCTGCTGGGGCATCCCGCGAGGCACTGATGCTGGCACGAGCTGGCCGCCGAGGGCTTGCCGAAGGTGAGTCCGTGGCATGCCTCGCAGACCTGCACATCCTTGAGGCGCGTGCCCTCGCAGCCCTCGGTGATGCCCCCGCCGCCGCTGCGTCCGTTGCACGAGCTGAGGAGGTGTTCGCCCGAGTCCAGCACGACGATGAACCTGCGTGGGCCAAGTTCATCGACACTCCGTACCTGCTCGGCGAGGCTGCCCACTGCTTCCGTGACCTCAAGCAGCCGGCAGAGATCGAACGGTTCGCCACGGAATCCGCCATCGGCGCACGGCGGCAGGGGAGGGCGCGCCGCGGTGCGCTGAGCGAGGCAGCGCTGGCGGTGGCCGACCTCGACCGCTCCGACGTAGATGCCGCGGCGTCTCGCGCAACGCGGGTTGTCGAGCTCTCGGCATCAGTCAACTCGTCCCGTGCTATTGAGACCGTCCGCGACCTGCAACGGCGGATGGAGCCCTACCCGAAGGTGCCGGAAGTTCAGCGCTTCAACGCTCGCGCTTGCGAGCTGCTTGGGCTGGCGGCGTAGAGAGGTGTAGGAGGCAGGGCAGCGTTAGAAGGCAGTCGGGCCAGTCAGGGCCCGGCTGTCTTTGTGTGTGGGTCGAGAGCGGCAAGCGCGGTTTGCGGCGGCCAGTTCGTGGCCTGGCTGCACCCGTGCCGACATGCCTCCTTGCCCCCGGAAGTGGCAGCGAGGTCGGGGACGATGACGCCATGGCTGGGCGTGTCCCACCAGTAGGGCAGAGGGGTTGGCGACCACGCTGGATCTGGCCGGAAGTCGCACCAGGTGCCGTCGAATGGAAACTCACCGCCTTCGGCGCGGACGATGAGTCGCTCACCCTCGGCGCGGATTTGGGCAGCGTCAGCGGCATCCCAGAAGAGCGGGTCGCCGGTCTGTGCGGCGAACTCGTCCTCGTCCTTCCATGACCAGCTGCGGTTCGGGGCGACGAGCAGGTCGAGGGCCTGGTCCTGCACGTCGACGCCACCGGCCCAGCGGTGAACCGGGGCTTCCAAGTTGACGTACCAGCCGACGAAGTCGCCGGCGGCGTCCCATGACCACCAGATCGAGTGACCAGCACCCGGCGGCATCAGCATCAGTGTTCGATATGGCTGCCAGGAGCCGGGCTGAAGCAGGGTCGGCATGACCAACTCGTCCCGAACGGGCAGGACTCGCGTCGGTGTGCCGTCGAGAGCGACCCGGCCCACCGTTGCCGATCCTCGGTCCACCCAGAACAGCAGACCACGTACGTCGTCCGAGACGACCCGCCCGCACTGGACCGCAGCGATACGCCCATCCGGATGCATGCCGCGTCTCACGATTGCCTGCCCGTACCGATAGCGCATCCCGGCAGGGTAGTCAGGCCGATCATGTCAAGCGCGTGGTGGGACGCCACTGTCAGCATGTCCCGTGACGGGACGTGGAGCTGCCTGCGATTGTGATCCGACAGCAGATCCGCGACACATGTCCGCCAACTGATGTGCGACAGGTCCAGAACCTAGTACTCCAGCCGGGGATTGTGATGATGGCTCGGTGAGGGCTTGCCGGGCGTAGTGGCTGTTCATGGCTTGGGTTTGATGACGGCGCCGGCCGTGTATTCAGAGAAGATCTCGCCGAGGATGCGCAGCGCGCTCGCGGCGGGCTTGTCGGCATCGCCCGGGGTGTAGGCGCAGGTGACGAGTGTCTTCCAGAGGGCCCAGCCGCGCCCGCGCGCCCATGTCGCCTCATCGACCGACAGCCGCTCCCGGAACGCCTGCCGGCCGTCAGCGGTCAGCAGTGTCCACGCGATTGCCAGGTCACAGGCTGGATCGCCGACGCCACATGTCCCGAAATCGATGACAGCTGCCAACTCCCCATCGATGAGCAGGAGATTTCCTTGGGCGACGTCACCGTGGAACCAGATCTGCACACCGTTCCAGCGTGCGTCCAGTGCGCTCTGCCAGATCTCGCAAGCCAGGTCGATGTCGACGTGGCCGTCGAGTGCCGTGAGCGCGCGCTGGGCTTCCCCCTCGTAGGTGCGCAGCGTGCCGCCCCGGAACCAGTTGTGCTGTCCGGGGCGGGGACCGTCAGTGGTATCGACGCTCTGCAAGGCCGCCAGGAACCCGGCCAGGTCGAGCGCGAACCGGACGGGGTCGGCGATGCTGTCCGCGCTCGCAGGCTCGCCGTCGAGCCATGGGTAGACCGACCACGAGTAGGGGTAGCCCGCGCCGGGTTCACCTTTCGCCAGTGGGGTGGGGATGGGCAGCGGGAGTCGGGGGGCGAGCGCCGGAAGCCACCGGTGTTCCTTATCGACCGCCAAGGCGTACTCGGATGCGCTGGGCAAACGCACCGACATCCGCGGGCCGAGGTGGAAGGTCCAGTTGTCCCAGCCACCGTTGGCTACGGGCTGAACCGAGAGGCCGGCCCACTGAGGGAACTGGTCGGCAACAAGCCGACGCACCTGATCCGCGTCGACGGTAATGCGCTGGGGCATGGGACCGAGGTGCGGTGTGCTACTCACTGAGACATCCTTGTCTGACAAGGAAAACTGAAGTGTGTGGATCTGAACGACAGCTCGCCGCCTGAGCAAACCCTATAGCTGCTCCAGTCCGGATGTTGACCTTGGCTGAGCGACGGGTTGAGGTGGTGCAGGAACGAAGGCAGCCACCGCCGATCATGGACGGTTGTGTGGACTGACCATGACGCAGCGGTGGCTGCCGGATACAGGGTAGATGCCCAGCGATGGCGGGTGTTGTTCGACGACCTGATGCTGACCGTCGGGCAACGTTTCCGCAGGCCTGAGCCCCGTCGCCTGGTGCGTGACTTCGTCCGGGGCTTGCTGGCGCCGCTGCCACGCAAGAACTGCTGGACCCTTGCCGAGTATGCCGGGGATGCCGGCCCGGACAGGATGCAGGATCTGCTGACCCGAGTGAGGTGGGACGACGCCGATGTCCGCGCCGATGTCCGCGAGTTCGTCGGCCACCACCTCGGCGAGGCCGAGGCTGTGCTGGTCATCGACGAGACCGGTGATCTGAAGAAGGGCCGGCACACCGTCGGCGTCCAGCGGCAGTATTCCGGCACGGCCGGGAAGATCGAGAACTGCCAGCTCGCCGTGCATCTCGTCTACGCCACCGAAACCGGTCACGCGATGCTCGACACGGCCCTCTACCTGCCGAAATCCTGGTGCGATGATCCCGAGCGCCGGGCCCAGGCCGGTATACCGGAGCAGGTGCGGTTCGCCACCAAGTCGCAGCTGGCAGCCTCGATGATCGAGGCAGCTGTAACCGCCGGGCTGCCCTGCCGTTGAGTGGCCGGCGACGAGGCCTACGGCGGTGACCCGCGCCTGGGCGCCCGGCTGCGCGCGCTGCGGCTGGGCTACGTCGTGGCGGTGGCCTGTTCCCATCGGGTGACCACCGGCCTGGGTGTCTACCGCGCCGATGCGCTGGCCGCGGGTCTCCCCACCGATGCGTGGCAACGCATGTCCGCCGGCCGCGGCGCCAAGGGACGCCGCTACTACGACTGGTCCTTCACTGCCCTGCCGCACGCCGCCGACAGCCACGGCGGACACCACTGGCTGCTGATCCGCCGCAACCGCACCACCGGCGAGCTGGCCTACTACCGCTGCTGGTCACCCGATCCCGCCGCGCTGCGCACCCTCGTCGCGGTCGCGGGCCGCCGGTGGAAAATCGAAGAGTCGTTCCAGGCCGCGAAGACCGGACTCGGCCTCGATCAGCACCAAACCCGCCGCTGGACATCCTGGCACCGCTGGACCACCCTCGCGATCCTGGCCCACGCCTTCCTCGCCGCCGCGACCGCCAGTCACCGCCAAAGCCGCGAGCCCACCGGGCTGATCCCGCTGACCGTCAACGAGCTCCGCCACCTCTTCAACATCCTGATCATCGAACCAACCCGCCGCCGCACTGACCCGCTGCTCTGGTCGATCCGCCGGCGCCGTCACCAAGCCCGAGCCATGACCAGCCACTACGCCCGGCAAGCCCTCACCGAGCCATGATCACAATCCCCGGCTGGAGTACTAGGGGCGGCAGGTTGGCCGCCGACGAAACGTCCTGTCATGCCGATGAGCGCGCACTCGATCTTTTCGTCTCTTCGCGGCATCGTGGCCCTGGAACGTTCTGCGCTGCCGGGATCAGATGCGGCGCGGGCGACACGGCAAGCGACAATGAGAGGGTGACCGACGCCGTATCGTCTTCCCTGTCTGCTGTGATTGACCTCATCGATGGATACATGCATCGAGTGCTGAAGGGCAGAGAAGATCCGGTGTTCGTGGTCGAGGAGCTGAAGGGTGCGCTGACCGAGCTGCACCCCAAGGTCGACGTGGGGAATGTTGACGGGCTGTACCCCATCTACGCGGACTTGTCGGACATCGTCGACGGCTACCCGTTCGACTACGACGATGGTACTGAGATGATCGCCCAACGGGAGATTCGCGACGCTGCCTGGGACTGGTTAAGCATTCCGCGCAATGCCGACGGGATGAAGACCTACGTTGACCACTGGACCGCGAGAATCGCGGCCTTACCGACGACCGAGGGTGGACGGCCATTCCGCGGCAACGCAGGTCGGCTGGAAGGCGAATAGCACCTGGCAACTGCGACCTGGTCCAGTCTCGCCGGGCGGCCGGAATTGCATCCGCGTCTGCCGCGAACCGCGCGCTACGGCCTGTTACGGCAAGCGGATCGCCTCAGCGGCGGGTCATGCCGATGCGCGAAAGACGGTCATCCTCGATGACGACGTTCGTAGGCGCGGATAACTCGAAGCGTGGGATCCGCGCTCTCTGACGTGCGCAGCCGATCGGTCAGAAGGAAATCGGGCAAGGTGAACCCGGCCGCATGTTCGTGCTTGGACAGCACGAACGTTCCGCCCTGCTTCTCAGGCTGCCACCCGTGCTTCAGGGCGTAGCTGATGACGGCTCGCACGTCGGCCGATGCCGGATGGGCGCCGTCGGTCGCGCATGCCCCCCACGGTGCCGGCCAGGCGACCGACAGCAGATCCGCCTGGAGTGCCTGGCTCGTCTTCCCAGCGCCCCAGACCCGCAGGCGAATGCATCGGTGGCAATCACCGCTGCCCTGCACGTGATGAATCTCCGCGCGCCACACGAAGGTCCGCGCGTCGATTCGCAGCTGCCGCAGTCGAGTCCGCACGTGGGTCACCTCGCGGTCAATCTTTCCCGATCCGCGGATGCCAGCCAACGTATTTGCCCGTGACACGTGCCGCCAATCGGGTGCCGTGGTGTGCACGCCTCTGCCGCGATGGGCGCGCTACCCGACGTCATCGACCTGGTTGGCGCCGTTGGCCGACCTGCCGTGCTGACACCAGGACCGTCGGGCCACGGACGAATGTAAGCCGTCGCCGGTCGTCAGGCCGGTTGCTGCTGCATGACCCAGATGGACAGGGGCTCGGTCAGGGTACGTACGACCTGCCATCCGGCACGGCGGTACACCTCGACGTTGGCCGGGTTGCTGGTCTCTAGGACCGCGGGCAGGCCGTCCGCGGCGGCTCGGCTCAGCCCAGCGTCCATGACAGCGTGACCCCACCGACGACCGGCGCTGTCCGGGTGAGTGCCCAGGACACCGAGGTACCAAAACGGGGAGGTCGGTAGGGCGGCGTGCACGGCCCGGTCGTAGGCGCGGACGCGGGCGAGCGCGTCGGCGGGCAGGTGAGCGGAGAGGTCGTCGTCCGAGGACGCGTTCGCGGTTGTGGGAGGTTCCCAGATGGCGGTCGATGCGCCGCGCTCTATCGTCCAGATCGTCCCCTTCTGCACACGCTTGTCGAAGAGGTGCCCGAAGAAGGTGGCCGCATACAGCGGGTAGGTCCCCTCGTCAGGGAAGAGATACCGCAGGACAGGGTCCTTGGGGAACGAGGCGACCAATGAACTGACGACTCGCGCACGGTCCGCCACGGTCGCAACGGTGATTTCGGGGGGTCGCACAGCCTCGGACCTTATCCACTCCGCCGTATCACGCCGACCGATTATCGACTCGGCCGGAGAGGATGGATTCGCTCGTGCCGCTGACCGCGCGTCACGCAGCGTCACGGTTGGACGACCAAGACGGCGCTCGGTCTTGCCGAATAGTGGACGTCGGCGCCCCGGACGGTCGGGGCATGATGTTGGGTGCGGATTGGTAGCGAAACCGGAGGCAGTGGAGTGAACGGAGTGCTCACTAACGATGAACGCCGTGTCGTTGGTTGTGCGCACCAACTTGGGCTCATACTGAGCAGTCACTGGCCAGATGTAGCCGCTCACTTCCTCGCACAAGGGGCGGAGGGGGACGCGGTTGCGGAACTCGCCGGCCCGTCCCGGACGGCGTCGCCTTGGTTTGTGGACCAATTGGTGCCCGAGTTGCTGTCTGAACTTGCCATTACTGATTTGCCCCGCAGACGAGGCCAGCGAGTTGGTCGGGCGTCTGGTTGGGCAGGCGGTATCCGCGCGAACAGACGCTGACGAGTTCGCGACGGTCCGGGAACTGGCGCGACTGAGCCCAGACCTCGACTACCCCGGTGGCGTTATCGGCGACGCCTACTACGCATCAGAATGGCTGGACTGCGAATGCCATGCCGATTCGCCCGAACGTGATGCAGCGGTTGCTTTGGAAGCCACCCTACGCACCAGCAACCCGTTGGACATTGACCCCGGGTTGCTGTCGGCTGTGACCGCCACCGTCGTCTGACGTCAGCCAGACCGAGCGCGCATCCGGATCTGCCGCTGACAGCGCGAGCGTCACGGCGCCGCTGTCGGTGGAGGCCAAGGTTGTGTGCGCCTAGACTTGGCGGCCGTAGGTGACGGCTTCCCGGACGAGCCGAGGTGCTTTCTCAGCAAGCTGCGGATCTGGCCGTGCGCCCAGCGCGTCGTTGACAGTGGAGAACGCCAGCCGGAACGCGACCCAGGTCGTCGCCTCGAAGATCTCCTGGTCATTGAGACCCGCGTCGCGTAAGCGCTCCACGTTGGCCTCGGTCGTGGCATTCGGATCCTGGACGACCTGACGAGACCAACCGGCCAGTGCGGCCTCCCGCTCGGACAGGTCACTATTGACGCCTTGCAGCACCCTTGCGGCGGTCGCCTCGTCACTGAGTTCGGCCAGCCTGGAACCCCACGCCAGCGCACAGTAAGCATCGCTGCGGGCAGCGGCGGTGGCGGCGACCATCACGGCTACTTCCCTTGGCGACAGGCCTGAATCGGCCAGGAGACCAGCACGCAGGGCCTGGAAGGACGCCAGCACATCAGGTCGCCAGCACCAGACACGAGTGAGGTTGTTGACGTAGCCGTCGGAGGTGAGATCGCCCTCGTAGGCGGCAGTCACCGCCGGGCTTTGCGGCGGATCGGCGAGGAACGCAGCCGGACGGTTCATAGGGTCAGTGTGCTGCACCCAGCGACCGCCCAAAGACCGATCAACGACAGCTCGGAAGTCACATTCTTCTCCCGCGAGTCGTGGGTCTCTGCCCGACGCACCCCAGACGGCTCTGGTCACGGCGTGCGATCGGCACACCATGATGGTCGCCCTCCCCGCCGGCATCCTCAACTGCCGCGATGCGCGCTCCTGGCGCGGACAGTGACGGCCTCTGCGGTGTCATGAGGATCATGTCAGGCATCAGGTGGGACGCGAGTGTCAAGCAGGTCCCGGGACACGCCAGCGCCAGACGGCATCCCGTTGCCGAATTCCGCTCTATCAGATCAAGGCGCTCCGCGCGGCGCGGGGCGGGGCGCGGCAAACGGCTCCTGCGGAGCCGCCGCCCCGGCGCAAGGGCGCCGGGGCGGAAAAGTCAGCCGGCCCGAACCCCACGCCCCGCCCCGCGCGTCACCCCTGGGTCAGTGAAGTGACCCGGTGACGAGTCCCGACGTTGACCGGGACCAGGACGACAACGTCTCCCTACCGTCTCTTTCCACCTCGTGACGTCTCACCGCGGACCGGTCTGCGGTCGGCCGGGGCGAGTTGCCGAACGGAATCCGTCGGCCGCTCACGGGTCCGAGGTGGGGAAGGGGTGAAGGTGAGGGAGGGAAGCGGTGGGTGGGGCGGGGTTGGGGTTAGAGCTGCCTCCTGCGGGGGTCAGACGACTCCAGGATGGAGTTGCCGAACGGTTCCGGGTTGTGGGTGGTGGGGGTGGGATGCCATCCCGCCAGCCACCGACCCAGGCAAGCCGAGCAGACCAGGGCCAGGGTGACAAGGTCGTACGTCCGGTAGGGCGCTCCACCTTGTCACCCTGGCCCTGGCCCGCTCCACGGTGTGTGGGTCGGCGGCAGACAGTGAGGATGGTGGGGTGGGTCGCCGGGCTGGTCTGACTCACCGGCAGACCGACGGTTGCTGTCCTCATCCCGATTCGTCGGCCACGCCCGGTGGCCTCGCGAGCTGCATGTCACCGGTCAGGCGTCGTGACCTGATAGGAGCCTGTGCGAGAGGCGCCCACCACTGTGTTGTCCGATCACCTGACCGGTGACGTGTCCACAGATTCTCGACGCAGACGAGAAAGGCGGACCTCACCAGCATGGCAGCCAAGAAGCGATCAGTTATCGGTGGTGTCGACACGCACCGCGACACACACCACGCCGCCGTCATCGACAGCACGGGCGGGCTGCTGGGCGACGCCGAGTTCCCGGCGACCACAGCTGGCTATGTGGATCTGCTGGCCTGGATGCGCTCCTTCGGACGGGTATCGGCCGTGGGCGTGGAGGGCACGGGCAGCTACGGGGCCGGCCTGGCCCGCTATCTGACCAGCAAGAAGGTCGCTGTCACAGAGGTGGATCGGCCGGACCGCCGCGCCCGCCGCCGCCAGGGCAAGTCCGATCCGATCGACGCCATCGCGGCCGCCCGGGCAACCCTCGCCGGCACCGCCATGGGCACCCCCAAGACCCGCACCGGACCGGTCGAGGCGATCCGCGCCCTCAGGGTCGCCCGCCGAGGAGCGGTCAAAGCGCGCACCGCCGCCCTGAATCAGATGCGTGGCCTGGTCGCCGCCGCCCCCGAACCCCTGCGAGCCCGACTGACAAAGCTCAGCGCCGCCGTGCTGGTCCGTCGCTGCACGAGCCTGACCTACGACCCCACGAAGCTTCACGAGCCGGAACATGCCACCGCGGCAGCCCTGGCCGGCCTTGCCCGCCGGGTCGCTGCCCTCACCGACGAGATCACCATCCTCGACCGGCAGGTCACACCCATTGTTGCCCAGGCGGCACCTCGCACCAGTGCCCTGTTCGGCGTCGGTCCCGACGTCGCCGCTCAACTGCTCACCACCGCCGGCGACAACCCCGACCGGCTGCACTCCGAAGCAGCCCTCGCACACCTCTGCGGCGCAGCACCCATCCCGGCCAGCTCCGGACGGGTGCGCCGCCACCGCCTTCACCGCGGAGGCGACCGCGGCGCCAACCACGCCCTGCACACCATCGCCCTGTGCCGCATGCGCTACGACCAGCGAACCCAGACCTACGTCCGCCGTCGCATCACCGAAGGCCTCAGCAAGCAAGAGATCCCGCGCTGCCTCAAGCGCTACATCGTCCGCGACGTCTACACCGCCATGGTCGCCGACTTCACCGCCCTGACCGCTTGACCTCGTTAGGAGCATCGGGATGGCTTAGGCTTCCTGGTCGGGCAAGGCCACAAGTTGAACCTCGGGCCTGGCGCTGCAAGATCGTCGTCGGATTCGTGTCGGCGAGTTACGAACCACGGCGCTGTGAGGTCCCCAGGGCTGCTCCGCTCGCCGTCGGATGGCAAGCTCGTGTCTCGTGATCGATGATTTCGCTAAGGACTATCTGCACGGCCAGCTCAGGTCGATACGTCAGGCGCTGATCTGGACACTCGGTGGGGACGCCGTGAGAAATCCGGATCTCGCGGAGGTTCGCCCGTGAGGGCGGTCATCGTCGCGGCTGCGGTCGCGTTCATCATCTCCCTGTTCGGCACGCCGGTGGCGATCCGCGTCTTTACCGCGCTCAAGGCCGGCCAGCCGATCCGATCCATCGGGCTTGCCAGCAACCAGGGCAAGAAGGGCACGCCCACGATGGGCGGCGTCGTCTTCATCGTGGCGACCGTCTTCGCCTACGTCGCCGGGCACATCGCCCTGACCACCGTGCCCGAGCGGCAGATCGCGCAGGAGGGGCCGACCATGACGGCCCTGGTGCTGCTCGGGCTGTTCGTCTTCTGCGGCGCGGTCGGCTTCTTCGACGACTTCCTCAAGGTGCGCCGGCGCAACTCCGACGGACTGTCCGCCAAAGGCAAGCTGCTCGGCCAGGCGATCGTCGGCGGCGGGTTCGGCATCGCCGCTCTCTACGTGCCGAGCACCAACGGCCAGACCGTGGCCAGCGAGCACATCTCGCTCATCCGCGACATCAGCTGGCTGAACGTCGGCAAGGTCGGCGCGGTCATGGTCATCGTCTTCGTGATCATGGCGATGTCGAACGGCGTGAACCTCACCGACGGCCTCGACGGCCTGGCCACCGGCGCGTCGATCCTGGTGCTCGGCGCGTACGCGCTGATCGGCTTCTGGCAGTACCGGCACTGGTGCGCCGACGACGCGTACGCCCGCGTGAACGACTACTGCTACCAGGTCCGGGATCCCCTGGAGATCGCCATGATCGCGGCGGCGGCGGCCGGCGCCTGCGTGGGCTTCCTGTGGTGGAACACGTCCCCGGCGCGGATCTTCATGGGTGACGTGGGCTCGCTCGGGCTCGGCGCCCTGATCGGCGGGCTCGCAGTGGCAACCCGCACGACGCTGCTTTCGGTCATGATCGGCGGGCTCTTCGTCATCATCACGACGACCTGGGTGATCCAGATCGTCTCGTTCCGGACCACCGGTAGACGTGTCTTCCGGATGGTGCCGTTGCACCACCATTTCGAGTTGGCCGGCTGGAGCGAGGTCAATATTGTGGTCCGGTTCTGGATCGTGGCCGGTGTCTGCGTGGCGGTCGGCCTGGGCCTGTTCTACTCGGATTTCTTGGCGGTCGTTGGATAAAGTCACGCGACACGCCTGGGTCGTGCCACCGACGGTGATCCGCCGGGCAGCCTGGTTCCCCACCAGAGTGCCAGCGTCTGGCAGCAGCATTGCCTAAGCCGGTCGCGGCCAGACCCTCGGTCGCTGTGTCAGCAAGAAGTCAGCAAGAGGTCTGGCGTCATCCATCACGGGGCGACCTCCGGCGGCGGCTGGAGCGCACGCGACGACATCACGTGGTATCGGCTGTGAACTGGCGACACGCGAGATCGACGTTCACACCGAAGAGGTCACTGGTTCGATCCCAGTATCGCCCACGCAGGTCAAAGGCCACTTCCCGGATTCGGGAGGTGGCTTTTTTGCTGTCGTACAGCAGCTTTGTACAGCAGCCCGGTCATTGGGCGAGTGATTCGCCGAGCCGCTTGAGTGCTTCTCTCGTCGCCTTCGAAGAGACCTGGGTGTAGATCTCCATGGTCACGGAGAAGCGGGCGTGCCGGAGGACCTGCATGGCGACTCGCGGGTGGACGTCGAGGTCGGCCAGCAGCGTGGCGCAGGTACGCCGCGCGTCGTGGACGGTGATCGGTCTGACCTTCGCCTTCTCGCACCGCGTCTGCCAAGAGCGCTGGAAGTTGCGCGGCTCGATGGGCGTGCCATAGCGGGTGGTGAATACGAGGTCGGTTTCGTGCCAGGCATTGCCGGCGGCTGCTCGTGCCTCGTCGCGTTGTTCGCTTCTCAGCCTGAGTGCGGTCACGCAGATGTCGGGCAGGGGGAGTGTGGCGTCGGACGCCTGGGTCTTGGTGTCGCGGTAAAGGAGCTGCCCGCGGACGCGTTGCAGTTGGCGGCCGACTGTCAGCTCTCCGGCGTCGAGGTCGACGCCTGCCCAGATGAGCCCCAGCGCCTCGCCCTTGTACTGGAAGGACGAGGGCTCACAACCTCCTTGTCGTAGCGTGCACAGGGCCAGAGGCCGGGTCCCGTTTCCGGGTACCCGGCCTGCCACCTTGCCGTGAGTCGGCGTCAGCTGGAGTAGCCGCGCTCGGCGATCCAGTCGGCGACCTTCTTGTCGCTCATCCAATAGTGCTTGCTCGGGTCGTACGGGTCGGCAATCTTCAGGGTGTCACCACCATCGCGGTACCCGACGATGCTCATGTAATGCCCTGCCGGAAACGAGTGCTGGTCGCCGCTAGTGTCCACTGCGGTGCCCGTAGTGTTGGCCACTACGCCCCGCTTGGCGTCGATGGCCTCCACCGCGTCGGCGCGGAGCTTGTCGACCTGCTGCGGCTCAGCGGTAGGACCGTCGATATTGACGGTGTCGTAGCCGCCGCCGGTCAACTCGTTAAGCACTCGGGTGGTGTCGTCCGCCGAGTTGGTGCCGTCGGTGGTGGTGCCTAGCTTCTTGGCGATATCGCGCTGCGGCACGACCTTGCCCTGGGTGGAGAGGGCGATCCGGGTCGCTGCCGGGGCGCAGTAGTAATCGTTCGGCTGCCTTTGGTAGTCGTGCGGCAGCACCCGCCTGCCCTCACCTGCGGGCTGGGGCGGGGGCTGCGCCTGGGGCTGGGGCGGGGGCTGCGCTTGGGGCTGGGGCTGCGCCGCGACGCCCGGCTTGCTCTCGGCCGGGGCGGCTTGTGCGGCCATCGCGGGGCCAGCGACGACTCCACCGGTCACCACAAGGCCAGCAACGGACAGCGCGCTGTTGCGGAAGATAACGTTCATCATCATGCTCCCATCGGGGTTGGCGCCTCCACGACATCGGAGGCGCAAGCACCGCGGGAAAGGAGAACGCCCGCGGTACCCGTTGGTGCCTCGGACACTCCCGGCTTCCCGGCTTTTCGACCGGCTTCCGGGCTCTCAAGCGTCGGTTACCCGACCTAGCTCCGTGAAAACACCGCCAACTTCCCGAAGTAGTGGGAGAATCAGCGCCCGCCTGGCGCGCAACTACGCGATGGCGGGCCGGCCGGAGGTTCGCCACTAGCCGGCCATTCATCTCCCGTCGCGCCCATCTGACCAGGGGCGGCCCTATCAATACCGGGGGGTGGGTGGTTATCCCGTTGAGCAGATGATGACTGTCCTGGTACTCCCTGACCGCGACGCGGGTGGCCCACCCGCAGCCTGCGCAGCTCATCGCGAACCCCTCACCTTCGATCGTGTGAAAGCAGCTTTGGGGGATCGTCCTCACGATTGACCCGAAGGCACGTGTGCGGAAGCATGCGGTGACGGGCAGTGGAGCGTGTCGATGATTACCCTGTGTGACAAGGCCCGCGAAGTCTGTCTCGAGTCCGATGACCATCCCCGCCTGTTGCACTGGAGCGTTCCCGACCCCGCTGCGGCCGGCAACAGCGACCAGGCCAGCTACTCCGCCTTCACCCGAACCGCAGCCGACATCGACACCCGCGTTCGGCATCTGCTGCCAGTCCTCGCCACGACCAACCCGAAGGAGGTTGAGCCGTGACCGCGCCCGACCAGTACGCCAGCGTCCGCTACCTCGTCGACGACGTTCAGGCCGCCGTCGGCTTCTACACCACCCACCTCGGCTTCCAACTGAATACCAGCGCCGCACCCGCCTTCGCCGACGTGGTCCGCGGCCCGCTGCGGCTGCTGCTGTCGGGACCCGCCAGTTCCGGCGCCCGCTCCACCCCCAACGACGCCAGCAGCCCGGGCCGCAACCGAATTCACCTCATCGTCGACGACCTGGACGCCGAGATCGACCGACTCCGTGGCGCAGGCCTGTCGTTCCGCAGCGAGCCGGTCTCAGGACCCGGCGGACGCCAGATCCTGCTCGCCGACCCCGCCGGCAACCTGATCGAGCTGTTCCAACCCGCCCACGAGTCCGCCGCCACGCCCACCACCTGACCGCAGTCCGCCAGGAACGATTCGCGTGGGGGCAGCTGGCTGGGGCGTCCACGCCATCGGCGCGTGGCCGGCGCGGGTGCTCGGGCTGCCCCGAGCAATCGCCCTGGGCGCGATGAGCGCCCTGCCGCCCGGCGTACTCAAAGGGCACTACACCGCTGTCCATCGTCGCCGTCGCCGGACTCACCATCACGCTGTTGCCACTGGGTATCCGGGTGCTCCGTGAGGAGCCGGCCTTGCGGTCAGCCGACTTGCGGCTCGGGAGCGTCGGCTGCACGGGACCAGGCGAGAGCCCGGCCGTAGGGGGAGGCCCAACGATGGCCCTGTTCGTGATTTGCGCGGCGCGGGACCTGCCGGAACAACATGGGCGTGGCCGATGGCCTCAGCTCGCCTCACCCGGTCGTCTCGTCGGTAGCGGAAGACCCGGGTTGCGAAGACCACGACACGGTCATGGCCGACAGTGAAATCCGCGTACCAGCCGCCCTTGCTCGCCAGTGACTCGGCGAGAGCCTGCGAAAGCTCGTCGGCTACGTCGTCCGGCGCGTCGAAGTCAAGGAAGGTCCAGATGCCCGGCTGCGTTTCCGACGCCGAGCCCGACACATCCTTCCGCGTGACACGCGTAATGCTCAATCCCGCTACCCGGAGGTCGGCACCCGGGCGCAGGCTTTCGGCCAACAATGTCCCTCGAATCATGAAGCGAGGGTGCCAGCCACCTATGACGATCTCAGCCGACTGCCGGCCGCGCGGGAGAACTTTCTGTACATCTATCAAGGCGGCTCGCAAAGCGGGCCGCGTCGGCCCGGCCCCGGCCTGCTGGCGACCTCCGGCCGGCATCGGCCGGGCCGGCCGGCCACGCTGACGGACGAGCAGGACCACGAAGACCTCGGGGCTCCGCCCCGAACCCCGACCCTCCTCAGAGATCAGCCGCGGATCGCCTCGCCGGGCACCACAAGGGCTACCAGCCTCCCCGGACGGGGCCAAGGTCGTTCGGCTGGTGAGGCGCTCCACATTGTCCCCGTCCGGAGAGGCTGGACGGTCTGGCGACTGCCCGACGAGGAGATCCGCTATTACCCGTCAACAAGCCCACGGGGCCACAGCGCGACAGCCTTGCGTGCCCGCTTCGGGATTAACCAGTGTCATTCGGCCGGTTTTGGCTGGTCGAGCGTCCGCCGCCGACGGGCAACCGTGACCGCGACGAGCAAGCCGACGACGGTGCCCAAGACCAACATCACCGAAGCAATGGCGGTGTCCGAAAGCGGAATACCGAGGGTCGCCATACGGAAGAGGCTGCTGTGGCGGAGATCGTAGGACCAAGGGGCCTCACCGATGGACAGTGTCGAGGTGGACGCGCCGGAAGCCTGGCAGACGAGCTGGTACGTGTCCGCAGGACTGCCTAGAAGCGTCAGGACCCCTCGCCATCGCTCGCCGTCGACGGTGAGTTCATACACGTCGAACAGTGAGGATTCCTGGGTCATTGAGGCAAGCACACCCCGCGTCGCCGGCTCACACTGCACACTTGGAACACCGTCCGGCCCTTCCTTCGCCCACACCATCTGCAGCGACGAAGGGTGCAGCTGCACGGTCACCGGCTCACCCGGCGCGAAGCCTTGGCCAAGGTTTCCGGCAGGAGCCAGAAGCAGCAGGATCCCGGGGCACGAGCGGGCACGAGCTGTGACCCTGTACCGTGCCAAAACTCTGTTTCAGGCTGTGGGCTGGAGATTTGCCTGGTGGATCAAGCGGCTCGGCGATACTCGTTGATCACGCCGCCCAGGACGTGGCGTCGCCAGATCGGCTTGTCGATCGCGACGACCGCGCCGGGGTCGTAGTCGGGTGGATGCTGATCCAGGCTCTGGTGGGGCCGGTGCCGGACGAAATGGTCCTCGTAGTCGCGTAGCACGGTGCGGGCGTGCTGTTCGTTGTAGATCAGTACCCGGTCGGTGCACTCGGCCCGGACGCTGCGTACGAAGCGTTCCGCGTACGCGTTCGCCGAGGCGTGCGTGGCGGGGTCTTCACCACGTCGATGCCTTCGGTGGCGAACACGGCGTCGAACGCCGGCGTGAACTTGGCGTCGCGGTCACGAGCCAGGGACCGGAAGGCGGTGAACCGATCGTCGACATCTATCAGCAGGTTGCGGGCCTGCTGGGTAGTCCAGGCGGCGGTCGGGTGGGCGGTGACGCCGACGATGTGCACCCGCCGGGTCGTGATCTCCATGACGGACAGCACGTACAGGCGTCGCAGCGTGATGGTGTCGAGGTGGAAGAAGTCGGTCGCCAGCAGCCCGGTCGCCTGGGCTCGCAGGAACGTCCGCCAACTGGTGTCGATCTCACGTGGGGCAGGGCCGACCCTCGATCGGGCGAGGATGCGACGGATGGTGCCGGCGCCGACCCGATGGCCGAGCCCGACGAGTTCACCCTGGATGCGCCGGTGCCCCCATCCCGGGTTCTCGCGGGCCAGCCGCAGAACCAGGTCACGTATGTCGTCGCTGGTCGGTGGTCGTCCGGGCCGGTTCGGGTAGGTCCAGTGCCGGCGGACCAGCCGGCGGTGCCAGGCCAGCAGGGTGGCCGGGGTGACGATCCGATGCTTCCACAACTCCCGCGGCAGTGCCCGGACCAGCGCGGACAAGACCGTCCGCTCCGGCCACGACAGCCGCGGCCGATCAACCTGACGCCGCAGCACCGCCACCTCGTGACGCAGCACCAGCAGCTCTGCGGCTATCGCCGACTCACTGCGGTTGGCCAGCGGCAACCAGCCGAACACCCGCACCACACTCAGGTACAGCAGCCGAACAAACATGCCCGCCATCCTGCGTCACAGGCACGAAACAGCAGCTCACGCCCTGTGCGACGAGTTTTGGCACGGCCCACCCTTAAGCTGAACGACGAGTTCATGCGCGGCGCCATCGAGCAGGGACGTCGCGTCTATCTCGCGAGTCCCACGAAGGGCAATCTCATTCAAACCTCTGGTCAGTTCGCTGGACACCCCACTGTCTTCGCACGCGAGCTCCAGATGCTTCGCGAAGCCGGCTACACCCGGGTTGGCGACTACTTGGTGCCTGCGTCATGAGCGTTCTCATGCTCCTCGACGAGGTCCCCGAGGACCTACGGCAGAGCCCGCCGGGAGCCTGGTTTCAGGAGATCGAGCGCTCGTTGGAGGAAGCTCCACAGGCATGGATCACAGCGATCGCCGCCATCGGCGCACTCAGCGACGAGCATGCATGGAGCTTGTTGTCGTGGATCGAGTCCGCTGCTAGCCACGTCGTTCGCGCCCGCTCACGAGATACCTTGGTGACGTCCGCATTCGCTATGGGACTCGTTCTGCAGAGCGATCTCGATCGACGCGACTGCTCGGTCGTCGCCTCGCTGCTTCGGAGGGCCGCCGATCTCGGCGGCTTCGATTTCGCTGCTAGCGTGACGCAGGGATGTAAACGTGCCGGGCTGATGGGACAGGAAGCGCTATCTCTCCTTGTCCATGCCTCAGCGGAGACGCCAGCAACCCACGTCGAGTCGGGTTCGGCTGAAACCTTCTCATTCGAGCGACGGAAGCCCGACTTCAATGTCGACGACCTTGAGCGCTGGCTCGAAGGTGATAACCAATGAGCCGGGCGCCAAGGATTGTTCGCTCCCTGATGGTCGTCGTCGCTGCCGCGATGGCCGCCTTCGGATGGCTCTCGGCGCCCGCCGCCGCGGTGCCACCGCATATCGAATCTGTTGTGATCCTCCGCCACGTCGACGGATAGCTTGATGCGCAGCTCGCGCAATTTTTCTACCTTTGCCGCTTCCAGCGGACTTCATCCGCTTGACGCTCTCTTTTCCAGCGCTCGTCTTCACGCTTCTCGCAGATCGGTGAGTGATCAGAGCTGTGGTACCACCGCCAGCCAGACCTAACCTCGCCCTCTCACCTGCTGCTGCGCCGGCTCCTGGCATCGACGAGGTTTGTGGACACCTGGACGCCGTCGGCGTCGACCTGCACCGCCCTGGTCTTCTCAGTGATCACAGGTAGCCGGCAGGAGTCGAGTCGGGCGCGGTTATCTCTTGATCATCTCTCGCAGCGCCGCGTACGCTCCCGAGACAATCCCGCAACGGTGACGGCGCAAATCGAGGGGGGACTAGATAATGCGTAGATGCGTCATCGGAGTTGCTGCTGCGGCCGCTATCGCCAGCTTGGGGGGTTGCTCTGGGGCCGACCGTCCGGGGACCCACGCCACCGCCTCGGCCGTAACCACCCCGAGCGCCGCTGCGCCGACTGCCACTGGTGTTGTGGCTGTCGGTGTCGACGAGTACGTCAAGGATGCATGCAACCGGGTGGCGAAAGCCTCGCGTGCTGCAGGCGAACCGGACCCAGCGGCGATGCTTTCGATCGGTCAGACCGCCGCGAAATCGTCCTACATCGAGGTCAACATCCGGGGAATGTTGCTGGTCGAACACGCACAGTCGACGATTGCCGCGAAAGGTGGAAAAGATGAGGCTTTGCGGGAAGAGGAGATAAGGAAGCCGATGAAGGTCACCATGCCGAGAGCGTGATCGGCCTACGCGGTCAGCGGCGGGCGTGCTCGTGATGGTGTCCGTGACGGGGCCGCCCTCCGTGGTGAACTCGATCGTCAGTGAGGTGAAGGTGCCCTGCTGCTTTGCAGCCAGCGCGGCGAAGCTCCAGACGTCCTCGGCCTGGAACCGAGGTTCGGGTCGCACGTGTGGGTGCCGAACGCGGGCCGCCGTCGTGCCGGTGTCCGCCGTGGCCGGCACGAATCCCTGGCGGGGCAGCCAGCCGGCGATGTCCGGTACAGCGTCGTCGTGGCCGAAGGTCAGTCGGGTCAGGTCGATCGTTAACTGGCCCGCGCTGGTCGCTCCTCGCCCAGGCCACGGTCCGTGCGGTACCGCAACCGGTAGGCAGTGACCGTCGGGAAGGCCAGCCCCATACCGGTTCGCGGCGCAGGCAGTCCACGCCTACCACGACGGCATCGACGGGGCTGCCGGCCGTCGAGTACGTTACCGGCGAGTCGATCTGGCGATGGTGGACCGCGGGGAGGCCGCATGGCCGGGAAACACCGTTCGTGGTGGGGTTGGGGGCACGTCGAGGACGCAGTGACCGGCGCGGAGGCCACAGCCTTGGCCGACCGGGTGCGTATCCTGCTGCCCGACGTCGACCTGACCGAGCACGTCGCGCCGCCGGTGGCCGAACTCGACCTGCGCCCGCCGCGGGCCGATCCGCCGACGTCACTCGCCCGGCTGTGCTCGACGGACCCGGCCGACCGGGCGGCGCATACCCACGGCAAGGCGTTCCGGGACGTCGTCCGCAACCTGCACGGGGACGTCCACGACCCACCGGACCTGGTGGTCCGGCCAGCGACGGAGCAGGACGTCGTCGACGTGCTGGACTGGTGCGCGGGCCGGGACATCGCGGTGATCCCCTACGGCGGCGGCTCGTCAGTGGTCGGCGGCGTGGAGCCGCGGCTGGACGACGCGTATCCCGCGGCGGTTAGTCTCGACCTCGGGCGCCTCGACCGGGTGCTGGAGGTGGACCCGACCAGCAGGGCGGCCCGCATCCAGGCCGGCGTGTTCGGCCCGGCCCTGGAGGACCAGCTCCGGCGGCACGACCTCACGCTGCGGCACTTCCCGCAGTCGTTCGAGTTCTCCACCCTGGGCGGCTGGTTAGCCACCCGCGCCGGCGGTCACTACGCCACCGTCCTAACCCATATCGACGACCTGGTGGAGTCGTTGCGGGTGATCACCCCGGCAGGCACCAGCCAGTCCCGCCGGCTGCCCGGCTCCGGCGCCGGGCCGTCCCCGGACCGGCTGTTCCTCGGCTCGGAGGGCGTGCTCGGCGTCATCACCGAGGCGTGGATGCGGCTGCAGGACCGGCCGCGCTGGCGGGCGGGCGCCTCGGTGCACTTCACTGACTACGACGAGGCAATCGCCGCCACCCGGGCCATCGCCCAGTCCGCGCTACACCCGAGCAACTGCCGGCTGCTCGACCCGGCCGAGGCGCTCCTCAACGCCGGCGCCGCCGCCACCGGCGGCGTGCTCGTCCTGGGATTCGAGTCCGCCGACCATCCGGTCACACCGTCGCTGGACCGCGCAGTCGAGCTGTGCCGCGACCACGGGGGAACCCTGCCGGAGCCGCCCCGCAGCGACGACTCGTCCGGCCCACGGCAGCGCACCGCCGCCGACGCCTGGCGGTCAGCGTTCCTCCGCATGCCGTACCAGCGCGACGCGCTCGCCGCCCGGTCGATGATCGTGGAGACGTTCGAGACCGCCTGCACCTGGGACCGATTCCCCGCCTTGCGCGCCGCCGTGCTCGACGCGGCCGGCGACGCGCTCCGCGCCGTCGCCGCGACCGGTGTGGTCACCTGCCGCTTCACCCATGTCTACCCGGACGGCCCCGCCCCCTACTTCGGCGTGTACGCCACCGGCCGCTGGGGCGCCACCCTCGCCCAGTGGGACCAGATCAAGCATGCCGTCTCCGACGCGCTGCTCGCCGCCGGCGGCACCATCACCCACCACCACGCCGTCGGCCGCGACCACCGACCGTGGTACGACCGGCAGCGTCCGGAGCCGGTCGCGCTCGCATTGCGCGCCGCCAAGAGCGCGCTCGACCCGTCCTGGATCCTCAACCCCGGCGTTCTCGTCGATCCCGCCGGCTGACTTGGGCCGGCCCCGCGACGCCTGACTTCACGGTAAACCCCGTGCTGGCGGGGCGGCCGCATCCGCCCTGAGCCGTACCGGGGCCGGGCGGTGCGACGTGTACGGCGACGAAGACCTGTACCGGTGCCGCGGAGACTGCCCCGTGCCGCTACGGCTGACGCGCCCGAGCTGCGTTCGGGCAGCAACGGCGGCAGGACCGGTTCGAAGGACACCGCACCTTCGAAAGAGTGAGCACGATGCCGACAGGCGTTGCCGACACCGAAGACACCTTCGACAACGGCGCACCGCGATCGTCGATGCCCTGCTCGCCACCAGCCCGGAGTTCGCCGAGCTGTGGCGGGAACACCCGGTCCAGGGCGCGTACTGCCCGCCGAAACGGTTCCGGCACCCCGAGGTCGGGCCGCTGGAACTGCACTGCCAGACCCTGGTGGACCCCGACCAGTCCCAGACGCTGCTGGTCTCCACCACCGTGCCGGGGACGGAGAGCGACGAGAAGCTGCGGGCTGCTCTCCGTCATCGGCGCCCAGCGGGTCTGACCCGGACCGGCCGCGGTGGTCGCCGGCCCCGGGCTCCCCGGCCGCGGGTCAGTCGCTCGTGGCCGGCGGCGGTCACCAGCAGCGCGGCGAGCACGCCGAGCGCCGCCGCGGCGGGCAACGCCCGGCCGAGCGGCGTCAGGAGCAGCGCCAGAGCGGCGAACGCCACCTGCGCCGGCCGAACGGCGCCGGCGGAGAGCCGGAGGAAGAGCAGCTGCCCGGCCAGGTAGAGCGCGGCCGCCGTACAGAGCGACAGCGACCGGCCAGCTCAGCGACGACCCGGCGGCGTGGTCCGCACCGGCGTTCTGTTCGGCGGCGTACGGCTCGGCGACGTGCGCGAGCACCTGCTCGATGCCGACCGCCAGGTAGATCACGCCGACGATCAGCAGCACATGGGCCTGGCTGCTAGGCATCGGAGGCGATCCGGTCGCGCCGGTCCCCGGTCGCCGCATGGAGGGCAGAGCAACACCAGCAGGAGCAACCCCTGCGCCATGGCAACCAGGGTCGGCGGCTGCCCGATCAACGCCATGATCCGGGTGAGCGCGAAGACGAAGACGAGGTCGAAGAAGATCTCGAACGGCGTCGCCCGGCGGTCCCGGGCCGCCGGCGCCGGCGGCATCGGGCTGATCAGCCGCGCAGGAACGCGAGGAGATCCTTGTTGACCTGGTCCTGCATCGTCGACGTGATGCCGTGCGGGGCGCCCGGGTAGTAGATGTCCTGCGCGTTCGCGATGAGCTTGGCGGTCTTGCGCGCCGAGTCCTTCACGGGGACGATCTGGTCGTCCTCGCCGTGCAGCACCAGCGTCGGGACGTCGAACTTCGCCAGGTCGGCCCGGAAGTCCGTCTCGGAGAAGGCCTTGATGCTCTCGTACGCGTTCCAGAGGCCGGCCTGCATGCTCCACAGCCAGAACTGGTCGAGAATGCCCTTCGACACCTTCGCGCCGGGCCGGTTGGCGCCGTAGAACATCTGCGCCAGGTCCTGGTAGAACTGCGACCGGTCCTTGAACAGGTTGGCGCGCAACTCGTCGAAGACGCTGACCGGCAGCCCCTCCGGGTTGTCCGGGGACTGCACCATGATCGGCGGCACGGCCGAGATGAGGACGGCCTTGGCGACCCGCCCCGTCCCGTGCCGGCCGATGTAGCGGGCCACCTCGCCGCCACCCGTCGAGTGACCGACCAGGGTGGCGTCCCGCAGGTCCAGCGCCTCGATCACCGCGGCCAGGTCGTCGGCGTACCCGTCCATGTCGTTGCCGCTGCGGGCCTGACTGGACCGGCCGTGGCCCCGACGGTCGTGCGCGACCACGCGGAAGCCGTGCTGCACGAGGAAGAGCATCTGCCCGTCCCAGGCGTCCGCGTTCAGCGGCCAGCCGTGGGAGAAGGTGACGACCGGGCCTTCGCCCCAGTCCTTGTAGTAGATGTCCGTGCCGTCCTTCGTGGTGATGTAGCCCATGCCGTTGCTCTCCTGATCATCGAGACGAACGCGGGCGGGCGGCGTTGGCGGACGTCCCTCACGCCGGCGCCGTATCCGCGGACACCTTCCCGCCGGCGCGGTCACCGGATGACCGATGGGTCCAGGTCGGCTCTCCTCGATGCTATGTGGCCGGCACCGGGCGTCACCGCCGGTTCACCGAACGCGGACCGCCGCGAGGCGCGGCCGCCCCGGGCCCCAGGGGCGCGCTGCCTTCGTTGTCACGGATCGGCGCCCTGCCTGGTCGTACTGGATGACAATGGCGGTGCCAGGATGCATCGCCGGCAGACAGGAAGTGATCCCATCATGAAGATCGTCGTCATCGGCGGCAGCGGACTCATCGGCTCGAAGGTCGTGGCCATCCTCGGCAAGCAGGGCCACGAAACGGTGGCGGCCTCCCCCAAGTCCGGCGTCAACACGCTGACCGGGGCGGGCCTGGCCGAGGCGCTCGACGGCGCCGACGTCGTCGTCGACGTGTCGAACTCCCCCTCGTTCGCCGACGCCGACGTGCTGGAGTTCTTCGAGACGTCCACCCGCAACCTTCTCGCCGCAGAGGCCGCGGCCGGCGTACGGCACCACGTGGCGCTCTCGGTCGTCGGCGCCGACCGGATCCCGGACAGCGGGTACATGCGGGCGAAGGTCGCCCAGGAGAAGCTGATCGCGGCGTCCGGGCTCCCCTGGTCGGTCGTGCGGGCGACCCAGTTCTTCGAGTTCGTGCCGGGCATCGTCGACAGCGCGACGGTGGGCGACGCCGTGCACCTCGCCCCGGTGCTGATTCAGCCGATGGCCGCCGACGACGTGGCGGCGGCGGTGGCCGAGGCGGCGGCGGGCACGCCGACGAATGTGGTCGTCGAGGTCGGCGGCCCGGAGCAGTTCCGCCTCGACGAGTTGGGCCGGGCCACCCTGGCGGCCCGGCACGACACCCGCGAGGTGGTGGGCGACCCGGCGGCGCCGTACTTCGGCGCGGTGCTGGCGGAACGCTCGCTGGTGCCGGCCGACGGCGCCCGGCGCGCCGAAACCCGCCTCGAGGACTGGCGCGCCAGTTCCGCCCAGGCCGGCTAGTGGCTCGTGGGGGCGGCCGCTCCGGAGACGGCCGCCCCCGCGACCCGCGGGGGCGCCTAGGTTGTGGGGGTGAGCAGCGAGCCGGACATCGTGGGCCTCGCCCGGTCGACCAGTGGCGGGGACACGGTCCCGGCGACGGATGTGGCGGCGTTCCTGGCCGTCCACCCGCGATACGTATTTCGGGCCCCTGGCTCCCCGAGCCGGCGGACACCTCCGCCGACCCTACGCTGGGCGCCGAGCGGGCGGAGGCGCTGGACCTGGCGGTCCTGGTGCTGGAGAAGCTCACCCCGACCGAGCGTGCCGCCTACGTGCTGCGGGAGGCGTTCGGCTACCCGTACCGGGAGATCGGCGCGGTGCTGGACACCTCCGAGGCCAACGCCCGCCAGCTCGCCGGCCGGGCGCGGCGGCACCTCGCCTCGGACCGGTCGACCCCCGCCCGCCCGCCGGAGCGGCGCCGGCTGGCCGAGGCGTTTCTCGCCGCCGCCCGCGACGGCGACCTGGCCGCTTTGGAGCGGCTCCTCACCGCGGACGTGATCGCCCACTCCGACGGCGGCGGCCAGGTGCCCGCCGCCCGCAAGGACGTGCGGGGCGCAGCCCGGGTGGCGAACCTCCTGGACAACGTCCTCCGCAAGTACTGGTACGCCGCGACCTTCCGGCTCGTCGAGGCCAACGGCGACGCCGCGCTGCTCGTGCTTGACGCCGACGGCAACCCGCTGGCCGTCGTCGCCCTGGACGCCTCGGCGCGCGGGATCGAAGGGCTGCTCCTGGTGCTCAACCCGGACAAACTGCGGGAGTTCGCGGCCGGCGGGCGAGCGGAGGGCCGGCCGGGTGATCGCGCAGTGCGTCCGGCACCACCGGCAGGGCGCAGCCGACGAGCGCTAGCGCAGCAGTCGTCCGGCGAGCGACCAGCCAAGCAGCACCAGGGTGACGATCTTGATCAGCTCCAGCGCCACGTACCACAGGTGCAGCGTGGAGGCGGGCGGCTGGTGGCCGTCGATAATCAGCTGGGCGCGCCGGTCGAGCAGCGGCCGCAGGACGGCGGCCTGGGTGAGCAGGACCAGCCAGAGGGCGCCGATCCCCGCCCAGCGGGCCGCGCCGATCGACGCCCCGAGCACCGCCACGGTCAGCGCGGCCAGAAGGACGAACTCGACCGCGTTCAGGGCGCGGAAGACCAGTCGGCCGATGCCCAGGCCGATCGGCAGGCTGACGCCCGGTGCTCGGAACTTCAGCGGCGCCTCGATGAGCGAGATGGCGATCACCATCCCCAGCCAGAGGAAGGGAACGGCCAGCTGGATGATGTCCCGGAGCCTGGTCATGAGCGGACGGGTCCTTTCTCCGTGGGGGTGAGCCGGGCGACGCAGACGCCCGGTCGCGCGAACGGGATCAGCTCGGCGGCCAGGCCCGGCGCCGCCGCCTCGACGACCTCCCGGAGCAGGCCGCGGTGCATGGCGCAGACCACGTCGGGGTGGCGCTGGGCGACCTCCAGGAACGGGCAGGCGTGCAGGTCGATCTGGACGGTGGCGGAGTCGGCCGCGCGCTCCGGCTCGAAGCCCAGCTCGGTGAAGAGGGCGAGCGCCCGGGCGGTGGCGACGCCCACGGGATCGGCGCCGGGCGGTGCCGCCGCGGAGCGGCCGTCGCCGCGCAGCCAGGAGCGGCCGGCCTGCTCGGCCAGCTCACCCGCGCCCCGGTCGTCGAGCTGGGCCGCCAGCACCTGGCTGAGGAACTGGTACCCGGTCGACGGCGCCGGCGGCGTGACGCTGCGGTAGACCGTGGGCGGGCGTCCACGACCGCGCCGCGGGCCGGGCCCGCTGCTGACGAAGCCCGCCTCGACCAGCACCTCGAGGTGGAAACGGACCGTGTTGGCGTGCAGTCCGGTGACGGTGACCAGCTCGCTGACGCCGGTCGGGCCGTCCGCCGCGCGGAGCGTGTCGAGGATCCGGCGCCGGCTCTGCACGGCGAGTGCGGCGTAGTTCACGTCTTCCACCACGCACCTATTTTATACGATGGGCATAGTGAAAAGGAGGGTCCCTTGGCCGACATCGCCGACCGCGCCGACATCACCGCCCTGGTGACCGACTTCTACCGCCGGGCCTTCGCCGACGACCTGCTCGGTCCGGTCTTCATCGACGTGGCGCGGATGGACCTCACGGCCCACCTGCCGATCATGTGCGACTTCTGGGAGACCGTGCTGTTCCGCACCGGCGCGTACCACGGGAGCGCCTTCCGCCTGCATGTGGACCTGCACCGACGGGAGCCCCTGGGCGAGCGGCACTTCGACCGCTGGTGGGAGCTGTGGTGCGGCACCATCGACGACCGGCACGCCGGCCCCAAGGCCGAGCTGGCCAAGGCGCAGGCCGGCCGGATCGCGCAGTCGATGCTGCGGCGCCTCAACGGCGGCACCGGCAGCGAGCACCACACCATTCGGACCCGCCAACCCTCGTCCTGACCGGGCCCCGCCGCGTACAGGTCGACTCGTCCGTCGCCCACCAGGTCAGTCGCGCTCATCTGGTGGCTGTCCCGGGATCACCCGTGCTCTCGGGCTCGGCATCGGACGCCTGGTGTTCCGCGCACTCAATGTGGCGGAGCTGACGCTGTTCCTCCTGCTTGCTCTGGCGCTGGTCGGCGCTGGCGCCGGGGCAGTTCGATGGACGCTCGTCGCGGTCACCGGGGCGGTCCTGCTGACCCAGGCCTTCGTCATGCGACCCCTGCTCGACGTACGGGCGCAGCAGGTCATCGCCGGTGGGCAACCAGTCGCCTCCCACCTGCACGTGGTATACATCGCCATGGAAGCGATCAAGCTGGTCACGGTGGCGTGGTTGGGCATCTCGCTGGTCCTACGGCTGCGCTGACGACTTCCGCCGACCACACCGGCTGGCGGCCCGAGATCGGTATTCTCGCTCTATCCGACGCTGTCAGGTACGACGTTCCGGCATCCGCCGAGGCGGTGGCGTCGTTCCGGTTGAACAGACAGGTGGGCGACAGGTGCAGAAACTCAGCCTGGACGCGCTGGCCCGCGAGCATAGCGAGCGGGCGGCGGCATCCGAGGCCGGTCGCAGCGCCGAGACCGTCTTCGGCGGACATGAACGTACGCTGCGACAGACGATCATCGCGTTGCGTCGCGGGGTCGAGCTCAGCGAGCACGAGAACCCGGGCCAGGCGACAGTGCTGGTGCTGCGGGGGCGGGTCGAACTGATCGGTTCCGCGGCAAGCTGGACCGGACGCCAGGGGGACCTGATCCTCGTGCCACCGGAGCGGCACCGCCTGGTCGCCCACGAGGACGCGGTGGTGTTGCTGACAGTGGCAAAGCTCGGTCAGTGAAGACGGTCGGCCCGCTCTTCCCCCGCTCCCGCGCGGGCGACGGCCACCGCCGGGCTGAACGGTCACCGCGACCGCACGACCTCATCGGGCACGACGGGATCGCCCAGCAACAGCTCCGTATCCTCGACGCACGGCGACCCGGAAGTCGAAGCCGTCACTGTCGATCTCGACCACATGAGGCAGCGCCAGCGCCAGCTGACGAACATGCGGGCCGCCCTTGACCCCGAAGCCTCTGCGACCCCTCGGGCCGGCAGTCGCCGGCAGGCCAGGGGCCTGCCCGGGGGTGCACGCGCCGCATCCCCACCACGGCCTCATCGCGTAGCAAGCCAACGCGGGTAACACGGCCGGGCCCACCCCGTTCGGACGGCAGTATCCTGGAATAGCAGAACGCGGCCAAGTTCCCCTCGACAGAAGAGGCGGCCGTGACCGCCCCAATGAACAGCTGCGCGCGATCAAGGAGTAGCCATGATCGGTCTGGTGATGGTTGGCGCGCTCGTAGCAATACTGCTCGTCGGTTTTGTCGTGTTAGTTCGCAAGCCCGCCGAGCCACGGTGGGTGGTCCGGTGGTCCGCTCTGGCGATCACTCTGCTGGTGGCCGCCGCACTCACGCCGTACACGGTGGAGGATTCCGGAGCAGCGGCCGGCTACCTCCTCGGCGTGCCGGTGGTCGCCGCACTGCTGCCGGTCGTCACGCAGCGGTTCCGCCGGTTGGCCTCGGTGGCCGACCTGGTGGCGGCGATGGCCATCAGCGCTTGGGGAATACTGCTTGGGCTCGGCATCGGCGGCGCGTTCCTGCCGGTGGTGGTGCTGTACATCGGAAGTGTCGCGGGCAGTGTGCCGCCGCGGCCGTCCACCACCGGCTGACCGCCTGGCGCGATTGATTGACGAGTGCCTGGACATGTTGCCCGATGAGGCGACATCGACGTGCTCATCTCGGCCCGCCGCGACTCCGGCGCGGCCCGGCGGTTCTTCCGACAGGCGCTGTCGACGTTGAAGGTGACACCCACCGAGGTGGTCACGGACGCCGCCGCGGTCTACCCCGGCGTCCTGGATGAGCTGATCCCGTCCGCGTGGCACCACGTTGAGCAGTACGAGAACAACCCGATCGAGGCTGATCACAGCCAGCTCAAACAGCGGTTGAGACCGATGCGCGGGCTACGAACGGACAAGACAGCGCAGGTGATCGTCGCCGGACACGCGTTCATGCAGAACCTCCGCCGCGGACACTACGAACTCGCCGTCGATGCCTCGCCGGCCTCGCGGGTGGCCGCGGCGTTCACCGAACTCGCCCAAGCGATCTGACCGCGGACCCGACACGGGTTCAACACGTCCACCGATCCGATAACGCAACGGCGCCCGCGGGAGGACGCCACGAGGCGAGGGGTGATGCGCACCGGATCATCCTGCCAGCCCTTCTACGACGGCGCGGTCCTCGACAGTGCCGCTCAGCGGGCCCTCTTCGTCGCCCGTTTGCGGGGCGGCGTCAACAGGTCGGCTACCGCCGCGATCGCGGACGGCACCAGGCGGTAGTACGCCCAGACGCCGCGCTTCTCGCGCTCGAGCAGGCCGGCCTCGGTGAGGATCCGAAGGTGATGACTCACGGTCGGCTGGGAGAGACCAAGCGGCGCGGTGAGGTCACTGACGGACGCCTCACCCTCCGGGGCCGACTGGATCAGACTGAGCAGTCGGAGTCGGGCCGGGTCGGCGAATGCCTTCAGCACTCCCGCGAGCCGCTCGGCATCGGCACGCTTAATCGGCTCGCCGGCAAGCGGCGAGATAGCAGGCATAGAAGTTTTCGCAGTTCCCACGTCTTCCATCGTTCCACCAACACCATCGAAAGGCTGGTGGAACCGGGACCAGTACCCCGATGGCGATCGCGAGGCCGATTGCGAGGGAAGCTGGGGGCCGGGGCGCCGAGGGTACGAGCAGCCCCTGCCCATCCTCCGCCATGTGGATGCGGCAGGTGGCGTCACGCTCGTTCGGAGGTAGCGCGACGTCACCCGGGCGCCCACTCCGAGCACCCTTCTTGGGTCCGGGCCTCCTCCAGGCCCTCGAATCCTCCGGCCACCACCGCTGATCACACCTCGGGGTCGAGGTGGCCTTCGAGGATGGTCTGGGTGATCGGGGGGCGGTCCCAGAGGGCGAGGAGTTCGTTGGCGATGGCCACGATCGGGAGTGGGTGTCGGTTGCCGTGCGCCTCGATGGCGGCCGCCGACAGGCTGCGCGGGACGGCCCCGGCATCCAGGAGGACGTGCCACTCCTCCGGCCCGAGTTCCAAATAATCCAGCCCGCTCAGCTTGGCGATTTCCAGCGGGTCGGCGAGCGTGCCGGGGTAGGCGGTGAGGGTCCGCAGGCGGGGCAGCCCGGTGATGGGGGTGAGGCTGAGCGGCTCACCGGCCCAGACGCCGATGCTCAGGACCTCCAGTCCGGGGTGGGCAGCGGCCTGGACGCTTGTCAGGCTCCGGATGTTGACCCTGGCCACGGCCGGCGGCTGGTCCTCGCGGTGGCTGGAGTGCCAGTTCCTGCGCCGATGCACCACCAGGTCGGTGAGCGAGTCGGCGAGCAGGCTGGCGCCGATGTTCTGCTCGTGGTCGAGCATGATGATCTGCCCCACGTGTCCGCGCGGGCCTGGTGTCAGGTCGACTGCGATCCGGTCGCCACCGCCGTTGTCGCCGAAGGCGATCCAGCCGGGTGAGCCGACCACCCCCTGCACCGCGGCGTCGGGTGGGGTGACGACCGCCTCTGTTGCCGCGAACCGCCACGGGCACGGACGGGATGGCGCATCGGCGATGTACAGCTCGTCGAGCGGGAAGAGTTCGCAGCCGACCGCATGAACGACGCGCTCCGCTGCTGCGTAGTCGTCACCCCAGTCCTGCCACCGCCCCCGCGTCACCCGGTAGAGCGCCTTGAGCTCGTCGGGCAACGCAACGCCGAGGCGCCCTTCCGCAGCAGCGATCTCCGCCTCGGTCGCGCCGGTGGCGCCGGGGATCCGCTCGCGGAGCGTCCCCTCAAGTAACGCCGGATCCACTGACGGGGCCGGCACCGCCCCGGGCACCGGATTGGGAAAGCGGCGCCAGGGCTCCGGGACGGCGCCCTCGACCAGGATGAGCGAACCCGGGTACGGCCCGATGCCGGCCTCCACGGCGGGGCCGAAAGTGAGCAGGTAGAGCACGGTCCGCCCGGTCGACGACATCTCCGCCACGAACGAGATGCTGTCGAGGTCGACGTCGGCCAGCGCGCTCTGCACCCGCTCCACCGCGTCGACCTCGTCCTGCATGTCCTCGATCTGGAGGGCTCGGCCGGGCGGCGGGAACCGCGGCGGCAGCGGCAGACTCCACGCGCGGCGGCCGATCTGTCCCGCCAGGTAGCCGCCGGGGACGGCGAGGCTCGCCGCGTTGCCCGCCCGCAGAAGCCTCAGCAGCGGCTCCCAGGTAGCGAAGTCATGGATTGAGGGCAACGGTGACCTCCAGCCGTCCAGGGATCGTGGTGAAGGTGAGTATCACGGAAACCACCACCCTATGGGCGCGCTCTCTGTGGGCCACGGGCACCGGCCCTGCACGCCTGCTGCTCGCGGCGCCCGCGACGCCGCCATCATCCAGCAACCGAACCTGTTCGGCCTTGTCATCGGCGACGACCCGTATCGGGCCCAGAGGCGATGGTCGTTGATGAGGCTTCGGTGAGTCCGAAGGAATCGCGGTCGGTGGGTCGCGCTGGTCGGCCGGCCATGTCCTGAACTGAGCCGATGAGCGTGACGAGCCACACCGGCGGCGTGAGCTGCATCCACGAGTCGGGCGATCAGGCGGGGCCGACGCTTGCGAGGATCGCCCGCCCGAGATCCTTGGGCCGGGTGAACTGCGGCCAATGGCCCGTAGGCAGGTCGACGTAGTCGACGTCGCGCAGCTTCGCGAGCTCTTGCAGGTTCGGATCCCCCTGCTCCATCCATTCCTTGAGGGTCGTGCTCGAGAACTCGCATGCGATGACGGTGGCGGGCACGTCGTATCGGCGCGCGTCGGAGAGTTGCTGTAGACCCCTGGCGACGCCCACGGGCGACGGGATCGCGCGCTTACGGAACGCCGCGCGCAACTCGTCGTCGAGGTCGACGAGGTCTTCCTCGTCGAAGATCGACCAGTCCGGCAGCGGGACCTCGCCGTTCTCGGCCGCGAACTGGTCGTTGATGGCCCTGCCGTCGCCGAGCGGCCAACTGTCGACGTAGATCACGCGGGCGACCCGGTCGGGCCGCGCGTCGACCGCGGCGTGGGCGACAGCGCCGCCGCCGGAGTGCCCGACGAGCACGACCTTGCCGTTGGCCGGGTCGAAGGAGTCAATCACCTCGACGACCGAGTCAATGTGGTGACGCAGGGCGATCTCGGATCGGTCGGCGTCTTTTGACTCCATGCCGGGCAGCGTGAGCGCGTGTGTGCGATGCCCCGCCTGATCGAGGGCGGGAACGACCTCGTCCCATGACGAGCCATCGAGCCAGAGACCGGGAATCAGAACCAGAATCATCGCCCGAGACTAAGCCAGGCCACCGACATCAGGCGAGGTCCCGACACAACCGGCCGGCCGGGCCCTCACCTGCCGCTGATCGTGCGACGCCAGCAGGTTGCGATGTGTCTTAAGCGCTTGAACTCAGGGAGCGAGTCGTCGCCACCAGAAATCGATGGCCACGTCATCGCCGAGGATGTCGTCGACGTCTCGATGAAGTTCGAGCTCAACGATTCGATCGTCGTTAGGGCGGAACGGGTGCTTGGGGTCGGGTGAACCCGGCAGCGATCCGAGTGCGTCGATGGCAGGCTTCCACAGGGCCGACCAGTTGCGCCGGCTTGAGAGCCCGAACCGGATGTACAGGGCGATCGGGCCGGATGGCAAGGGTTCGCTCGACACCCTGCGGCACGCCTCGTGGATCGCGTGCTTCCAGGCAAGCGATTGCGTGGAGGTGGTAGTGCGGATGTGCAATTGCGGCGGTTCTGGCAGGTCTGCCTGTCGGACCGCGACGCCAACGGCGATGGTGGATCCCGGCTGCTGCAGTTTGCGCCCGAATACCGCCGCAACACGGCCGGCCCCGATGCGACGTACGACCGGTAACAGGCAATTGTCCAAGTCGCGTCCATCGCGGTCGGGTGCGATCGTTGCGGGCAGCCCCACGACCAATTCGAGCGCCAGCGGTTCGCCGGGGGCAAGGCACCGGCGCCGACAAGCGTGATTACTTCGTCCAGGTATGCACGCAGCCGCCGCTGATCTGGGTGGTTCGCTGCGTTCCAGCTCTCCAGAACCGGCACGCCCGGCAGCGCAATACGCGAAGCCGCGTCCGGCCTCGCAAAGAGTCTCGTCACCGCACGAGTCTCGCGGCAGACCCTGAGCGTTGAACCACATCGAATCCGAACAGGCGCTCATGCCGCCGTCAGGGCGCTACCTAGCGTCACGGCAAGCGGGTTCAAGTCGGCGTACGGTGATGAGCGGATGTGCGCTACTAGCTAGGCGGTCCACGCTGCCCGAGGGTGGCTGGCGGGCAGTAAGTCATACCACGCCAGGCGGCCGAGCACGCTCCGCTGGCGACGGTCAGGCCTCGCCGAGGTCGGTACAGTGTGCGATCGTCGCATCGTCCGCCGCCACCGCGTGGCGCGCTTCCGCCTGCCGGACACGATGGATGATCTCGGCGGGTCCGCTCGACGCTAGGACGGCCATGACCCCTGGCCAGTCGGCGAGCCGGAACCGGTCCACGATGCGGCTGGCTCCATTGCTGAGCAGGACGGCATCGGTCAGCTCGGAGATCGGACAGCTTCCGGTGATCGCCTCGTCTGCCGCCCGCGGGTCGTCCTTGGCCAGCCAGAAGCCGCCCGGCTGGTTCCGGTTGGCGCGCAGTTCTCGGAGGACTCGGTGGTACTCGTCGCTACCCTCGGAGGCGGCCTCGAGCGCGGACCGGTACGACCGGCTGATGATCACCTCCCGGGGATCGGAGACGACAAGCGGCGCACCGTCTGCTCTGTCGAGCACGAGGACCGAGTCACCGAGCACCAGGTGCTCGATGAGGCCCTCGGACAGGCGCAGGATGGCTACGGTCGCCGACGGACTGATGGGGTCGGCGACGTCGCAGGTGTCCCGGTGATCGTCAGTCACCTGCTCGATGGCCTCGGCGAGCAGCGCCGAAAGGCTGCGGTCCCGCACGAGTGACAAGAGGCTGAGGAGGTTGCCTCCCAGGCGGCTGGCGTACCAGGCCACGCCGTGCCGGCAGATCGATTCGGTGCCGGAGATGCCGGCGCCGTCGATCAGCACCGCTGCCGTCGGTATGGCACCAGTGAAGTCTTCGTCTGCGTGGCCAGCCCGTGCCGGAGCGCTCGTCATCGTCACCCGCATGTCCTGCCGCCGTCCTCTCGCCGATTGAGGCGTCGACGTTAACAACCGCCGACGCGCTTGGGGCGCACACATCTGCCGCTTAGCGCATGGCCCGGCGATCGGGTAGAAGAGCGCCGCCGCTCCGAGTTGGAGGGTGGCGACCGCAGCCCGGAAGATCAGTGGCTGTGGGTGGTCTGGTGGAGGTGTCGAGTCCGATCGACCTGCTGCGGCTCCGGGCCGAGCTCGACACGGCTACAAGGGTTCAGTTCCAGGCGCCGCTCTCCGAGGCGGACTACCGTACGCTCGCCGCGATCCTGGCGGAGCATCCGTCCGTCACCCTGCGCGCGTATGGCTTTGATGCCGCCGACGTCGAGTTCCTCGACCTCGGCGAGACCCGCAAACCCCTCGACCTCACCCGGCCACCGCATTCCGGAACCTGCGCGAGCTCAGGATCGCATCGCATCGCCGCGGCCTCGCGGGCCTACTCCACACCAACCCCCACCTGCAGGGCCTCGCACTGTGGGGACTCCCGGTCGACCAGATCCTCCTAGTCGTCACGCCGCCGCACCTGCAGTCGCTGTCACTCACCCTCGGCTCCCTGACCGACGCCGAATGGCTCAGCCAGATCCCCACCCTGCGCTACCTCGCGCTCCGCAACGTCCGCCGGCTCACCAACGTCGAACCGGTGACGCGTCTACCCGTGCTGCAATGGCTGATCCTGAACGCCCTGACCATCGACCAGCTTCCCGACTTCAGCCCCAGCACCGCGCTGCTCCGCGTCGACCTCGATGGCATGCGGCGCCTACGCCAGCCCAACGCCCTTCACGGGCTCGCCGCCGCACCCCGACTCCAAGACCTCTGGGTCACCCAGTCGTCGCTACCGGTCGAGGCGTTCATCCCGTTTACCAGTTCCCCAAAGGCACCGATCTGAGCAAGCACAGCCCAGGAGACCTCGCCGTTGCCACAGCCCTCAACAGTCGCCCCCGCAAGACCCTCGGCTGGAGAACACCTGCCGAGGCCCTCAACGATCACCTACTCTCCGTGCAACAGGGCGATGTTGCGACGACCCCCTGAACCCAAGGCGTACCCGAGAGCTCGAATGTGGACACGACCGCTCAACGGCCGGCGATTGCCGCCGGCATTCGATGTTCGGCGGTACGGCTCCTGCGGAGACCATGGCGGATGACCGAGACTGTAGCGATGTCTCAAGATGTCGGGAACGCGCCGCGCACGCAGGTAGCAATCACCGCTCTGCTCATTGTCGTGGGCGTGCTCGTCCTCTTCGTCCCCGCCGGTGACGAGGGTCGAGTCCTCGTGCCGGTCAGCGAAGGTCACGGACTGTCCGCCGTGGACGGGGTCGGCGCAGCACTGCTGGCGTTGGGCGGCACCTGGCTGGAAGTGCTCGTGGTACGGCGCCTGCCGTACCTCGCCCTGCCCCCACGGGCCTTGTTCGGACTCGGCCTGCTGGCCGGCCTCGGCGTGGGGCTCCTGATCGCCTCGGTCTTTTCGGGATTCTTCTGGTGGTGGGCTGTCGGTGCCACCACACTTGGCGTTGCCGTCCTCGTCCTTGTGCCCCTCACGGCGCGCCGTTGAGGTCGCTGACCGAACGTCCGCTGCCGCTGGTCGCGCGGCCGTGCCGATGAGCGGATGTCCGGTGATGGTCGTTGGAGCGGCAGCGTCACGCGTTGCTCGTGCCGTCGCCCGATCCGCTCGCCATACCTACGCGTGCCGTTCGTTGGTTGCGATATTGGCAACGCGTCGTTAGTCCGGTTGGCACTAGTCCCTAAGTCGGCTAAGCTTCTCGATGTGCAGTCGTTCGAGATCCCGCAGATGACCGGGTTGCTGCTGGTGAGGGCGGCGAAGCTGCACCGTTCCGTCGTCGCGGACCGGCTCGCTCGCGTCGGGTTGCACGTGGGGCAGGACCTGCTGCTCCTTGAGCTCTCGCGCGCCGACGGCGTGTCCCAGCGAGAGCTTGCCGACCGGCTGGGGGTGGAACAGGCGACCGTGGGAGTCGCCCTGCGTCGCCTTGAGTCGGGAGGGTTCGTGCAGCGCCGTTCGGCAGTCGATGACGCACGGGTGCGTGCGGTATTCCTCACTGAACGTGGCCGTGATGCACTGCCGGCCATCGACGCCGCATGGCGCGAGGCGGAGAGGGCGCTCCTCGGCCGGCTTTCAGCGCGACAGGCGGAGCAGTTGCGCAAGCTGCTCACTGCCATGCTCGCCGCACCAACGTCCGTTCCGGAGGCGTAGGCGCTGTTCCCGAAGCAACTTAATCCAGTTTCATGGCCGGATACTAAGGCGACTTAGGAGTATGGGATGATTAGCAAGATCTTCATTGCCGGCGCCGCCGGCACCGCTGGCCGTTCGTACGTTCAGGCGTTCAGCCTCGCCGGTCATGCCGTGCGCGCGGGCATCCGCCCAGGCAGCGGGGCCCAGTTCAGCGACGGCGTCGAGGTCTGGCCGGTCGACTTCGAGGACGCGGGCGCTACGCGCGCCGCGATGGACGACATCGACGTCGTCATCATCTCGCTGGCCGGCCGTGGCCCGGACGCCGCGGATCAGGAAGCGGCGATAACGCGCAACGTTGCGCGGGCGGCGGTCGACGCCGGCGTCGGCCACCTGGTGTACACGTCAGTCCACCGCGCCGACGAAACCACCGGCGTGCCCCACTTCGATGTGAAGGGCGTCCTGGAGGCGGAGCTTGCGGCGCTCGCCCCCCGGCTGACGGTCTTGCGCCCGACGACCTTCGCCGACTCCCTCACCGCTCCTTGGCTGCGCAACGGCATCCAAGAGCACGGAGTCCTGGTCAGCCCAATCGGCCGCGAAACGGCCATCAGCTACGTCGCCACCGACGATCTCGCCCGCGTCGCCGTCGCCGCTCTGGCCACGCCCCGGTTGCAGCGTGAGCCGGTTGTCGTCGCCGGGCCGAGCTCGACAACCTACGCGGAGCTCCTTCCTCTCCTCGGGCAGCTCGCCGGTCGGCCGGTCACCTACCAGCAGATTCCCCTTGACGACGTCAGACGCAACTTCGGCTCGGACCTTGCCGCGATGACGGAGCTGTTCAACCGGGACGGCTTCACCGCAGAGCCGTCACCGGTCCTGCGCGACCTGCGGCTCGTCCCAGGCCCCGTGCAGGACTACCTGCGCCAGAGCTGGGCCAGCGACGGCTCGGCGGTGCGCTGATGGACCTCGGCTACCGCGACCGCGTCGCACTAGTCACCGGCAGCTCCTCCGGTATCGGCCGCGCCGTCGCGCTGCAACTCGCCGCAGAAGGCGCCACAGTTGCCGTCACCTACCGTGCCGATCTTGCCGGGGCCAAACGCGTCGGCGACGAGATCCGGACGGCGGGCGGCAATGTTTTCATCGCCCGCTACGATCTCGCCGAGCCCGAGACAACGCATGCGCTGGTCCAGCAACTCATCAGCGATCACGGCCGCTTGGACCTGCTCGTGGCCAATGCCGTCGCATGGCCACGAGGCAGCACCGCGCAGCCGATGGACTGGCGCACCTCACTCCGTACGAACCTGGAAGGGACGATCGCCACCATCGACGCTGCCCTGCCACACCTTCTAGCGGTGCAGGGCCGCATCGTGCTGATCTCCACGACCGTGGCAACCGACGGAATGCCCGGCGCCACCACCTACGGCGCCGCCAAGGCCGGCCTGCACGGTCTCACCGCCACCCTCAGCGTCGAGCACGCCCCCTCGGGCGTCCTCACCAATGCCGTTCTCCCCGGCTTGACACTCACCGACCGAGCCCGTCGCCTCATCCCGCAGGCTGCACGCGACGACGTGGCCACGCGCACCCCCACCCGCCGACTCACCGACCCCCGCGACATCGCACGCGCGGTCGCCTTCCTCGGCTCCCCAGCCAACCAACAGATCACCGGCCAACTCCTACGCGTCGACGGAGGACTCTGATCCCCACACCCCCATGGTGCTCTGGCCGGACACCACCGGGAACACACTCTCATGGCCGCTGGTCGTGCGTCGGCAAGCTCGGCGGGGGCGTCCGAAACTGCCGACTTGCCGATGGAACGCTTGCGCTACGCCCGCAATGCCGCGGCTGTGGCCGCGACGAAGCCGTCGGGGTTGTCCAGCATGATGTTGTGGCCGGCGTCTGGCACGGCGACCACCCGCACGCCGGCGTCGGTCAGGGCGCGCGCACCGATCGGTTCGTTGTCGGCCGGGTGGAGGTATGTGCGCGGCACGGGCAGTTCGAGCAGCAGCTCACGCATGGTGGGGGTGGTGCCGCGGCCGAGGTGTGCCGCGGTGCGGTAAAGCGCCTCCGGACCGGTGAGCCGCATCGTCGCCGCCCAGGCCGTGCCGACTCGGGTGAGCGTCTCGGATCGGCCGTCGCCGTGTACGAACTGCTCCTCGGCGTAGCGGGCGCGGATGCCGACGCCCGGAGGCTGCGGGTCGAGGGTGGCGTCGACAAGGACCAGTGCGGAAACAACGTGCGGATGGCGGGCGGCCAGGACGATGGCGACGGCGCCGCCCATGCTGTGTGCGATCACCTCTGCGGCGCTGACCCCGGCTGCTGTCAGCGCGGTAGCGAGGAGGTCGGCGTGCTCCTCCAGCGTGTACGAGGCGTCGGCCGGCCGGTCGCTGATGCCGTGCCCGAGCAGATCCATCAGCAGGCTACGCCGTCCGGCGAGGGCGGGCTTGGTGGCCACCGCCGCGTAGTACGCCGGCGAGGAGGCGCCGAGCCCGTGCAGGTAGACCCGAGTGGGTTCGGCGCCGCGTTCCCGAGACCGGGCCGTTGCCGAATTGAGGATGTTCGGTCGGGGGCCTGCTGTGCCGGGCTGCCGTTGCCGCTGCGGTCTGGGCGAACAGTGCGGCTGCAACGCCCGCGGACGAGTGCCCTCCGTCGAGCCCCTCAGCGGCGGACCCGGTAGCGCAGGTGCAGCACCCGGTTGCCCCGGATGACCACGTCGGGATCCTCCAGCAGGTGCTGGCCGTCGGCCGGCCCGAAGTACCGCTTGCCGGAGCCGAACACCACAGGCACGACATCCATCGCCACCTCGTCCACCAGGCCCAGCGCGAGGGCCTGCCCGCCGACGTTACCCGCCGCCACCGCAACGGTGCCCTCGCCCGCGAGCTCCTTCGCCTTCGCGATCGCCGCTTCCAGGTCGTCGACGAAGTGGTACGACGCCTCCGGGTGCCACTCGTCCGGCTTGGGCCGATGCGACACGACGACTACGTGCTCGCCGGCCGGTGGCGTGCCCTCCCAGCCGTTGGTTATGTCGAAGAGGTGTCGCCCGATCACCATCGACCCGATGCTGTCCCACGTCGGCCGGACGTAGTCGGCCGATGCCTGCGACACCTTGGCCGGGCCGCCGTCGACCAGCTCGGTGTCGCCGTTGAAGTACCACTCGAACAGCGGACCGACGTCGTCATTGTCGTCGGCGATGTAGCCGTCCACCGACACCACGTTGTGCATCACCACAGTGCTCATCACGCCTCCTTGATCCGCGCTCTTGCTCAGACCATTGTTGACGACCCATCGGGCACCAGACTTCTCATCGCCGCCGTACATCGGCGGGTAAGGTCCCGGCGAACCGGGACACGAGTCACCTGTCGTCTGGCCGTACGAGCGCGTCGGCAACTCCAGATCTCGAACGCCCGGACATGCCTCCGAGTGAGCGCCGCCTAGATCCCCCGGTCTGACCACCGAAAGGCCCGTGGCCCAGTCGCGGACGTTTGAACACCCGCAGTTGCCCGCCATCTTCATCTGCCACCGATCGTCTGGTCGGGGACAGCGGCACGGCCAGGTGGGGTGTCATGATCATCGTCGTGACTGACCGGTTCACCGCGCACCTACCGATCGGCGGTCGTGCCCCGTTCCCCGCACGAGGTCGTTAGGTCGGCGACAGGTCAACGACACGTGAGGCACGCCCTGGGGCTCCGGCGTCAGGCCCGCTCGGAGGCACTGCGTACCACGCAGAATTCGTTTCCCTCTGGGTCATTGAGGACTACCCAGCCCAGGCCATCGGGACGTCGATGGTCCGCGACCAGTTGAGCGCCGAGGCCGAGCAGTCGCTCGACCTCCTGATCTCGGGTGCAGTCAACCGGTTGCACGTCGAGGTGTATTGGGTTTTTCGTCCGCTTGCTGTCTGGCGCGCGAAAGAAGAACACCTTCGGATGGCAGTCGTCGCGCGGTACCAGGCTGGCCTGCGGATCGAAGGGCACGTCATCCTCGGCACGCCCATAACCCAGCACCTGCGCCCAGAAGCCGGCTAGTTCGTATGGATCCGAGGAGTCGAACGTGATGTTGCGAATGTCTGAGGTCACCGAGATCCTTCCCCTGGGGATGCGTAGCGTATGCCGCGCTGCCTGGCTGCGGTGGCCCGGCGGAGAGCATGCTCCGCACGTCGTCGACGAGGACTTGCTCCAGGCCGTCGCCAGGACGTCAAAGGTGGACCAGCGGTGACCAGCGGCAACCACCAACGCAAGGTGTGCGCGCAGACGCGGACGTATCGCACGGGATGGGTGCCCGGAACTTACAAGCGAGGGGTCGCAGGTGCGAAACCTGCCGCGCCCACCACCATCTGACCAGGACAGAGGGCCCCGGTCACGTCCTCGGTGACCGGGGCCCCTTCGCATCAGGCGAGGTCGTACCGGTCCAGGTTCATGACCTTGACCCACGCCGCGACGAAGTCCTGGACGAACTTCTCCTGCGCGTCGTCACTGGCATAGACCTCGCCGATGGCTCGGAGCTGGGAGTTCGAACCGAAGACGAGGTCAACGGCGGTGGCGGTCCACTTGACCTCGCCCGTGGCGCGATCCCGACCCTCGAACACGTTCTCGGCCGAGGCGGATGCCTTCCACTCCGTGCCGATGTCGAGCAGGTTCACGAAGAAGTCGTTCGTCAACGTCTCGGGCCGGTCGGTGAGGACGCCGTGTCGTACTTGCCCCACGTTGGCGTTCAGGGCCCGCATGCCGCCGATCAGGACCGTCATCTCGGGAGCGGTCAGCGTCAACAGGTTGGCCCGGTCCAGCAGCAGGGTCTCCGGCGACAACTTCTCTCCGGCTCGCAGGTAGTTGCGGAACCCGTCTCCCTTTGGCTCGAGCACGGCGAACGACTCCACGTCGGTCTGCTCCTGGGAGGCGTCCGCACGCCCCGGTGCGAACGGGACCGTGACGTCGTGCCCCGCGCTTTTCGCCGCTTGCTCGACGGCCGCGCACCCGGCCAGGACGATCAGGTCAGCAAGCGAGACCTTCTTCCCACCGGACTGTGAGTTGTTGAATTCCTGCTGGATCTCCTCCAGGGTCTGCAGCACCGTGGCGAGCTCGGCCGGGTCGTTGACCTCCCAGTTCTTCTGCGGCTCTAGGCGGATCCGCGCCCCGTTGGCCCCGCCACGCATGTCGGTGCCGCGGAAGCTCGCCGCCGACGCCCAAGCGGTCAAGGCCAACTGGGAGATGGACAGTCCCGATGCGAGGGCCTTGCCCTTGAGGGCAGCGATGTCCTCGTCCCCGATCAGCTCGTGATCGACTGCCGGGACGGGGTCCTGCCACAGCTGCGGCTCCGGGACCCACGGGCCGAGGTAGCGCGAGGCGGGTCCCATGTCGCGGTGCAACAGCTTGTACCACGCCTTGGCGAACGCCTCCGCGAACTCGTCCGGGTCCTCCAGGAAACGCCGCGAGATCTGCTCGTAGATCGGGTCGACCCGCAGCGCGAGGTCGGTCGTCGCCATCATCGGGGCGTGCCTGACCGAGGGGTCGTGCGCGTCGGGTACGGCGTCCGCCCCGGCGCCGTCCTTCGGCTTCCACTGCTTCGCGCCGGCGGGGCTTTCGGTCAGCTCCCACTCGTAGCCGAACAGCGTCTCGAAGAAGCTGTTGTCCCACGTGATCGGGGTGGGCGTCCACGCCCCCTCGAGCCCGGCCGTGATCGTGTCCTTGCCCTTGCCGCTGCCGAAGGTGCTCTTCCAGCCAAGGCCCTGATGGTCGACGGGGCAGCCCTCGGGCTCGGGGCCGACCAAGCTGGCGTCGCCCGCACCGTGGGTCTTGCCGAACGTGTGGCCGCCGGCGATGAGTGCGACCGTCTCCTCGTCGTTCATCGCCATGCGGCGGAAGGTCTCCCGGATGTCCCGGGCGGACGCCAGCGGATCCGGGGTGCCGTTGGGACCCTCCGGATTCACGTAGATGAGGCCCATCTGCACGGCACCGAAAGGACCGGTGAGCTCCCTGTCGCCGCTGTAGCGCTCGTCTCCGAGCCACGTGTCCTCAGACCCCCAGAAGATCTCCTCGGGCTCCCAGATGTCCTCTCGCCCGAAGCCGAAGCCGAAGGTCTTGAAGCCCATCGACTCCAGGGCAACGTTGCCGGCGAAGACCAGGAGGTCGGCCCAGGAGATCTTCCGGCCGTACTTCTGCTTGACCGGCCACAGCAAGCGGCGGGCCTTGTCGAGGTTCGCGTTGTCGGGCCAACTGTTCAGGGGGGCGAAGCGCTGCGCGCCGTCGCCGGCACCGCCACGGCCGTCTTCGATGCGGTACGTGCCGGCGGCGTGCCAGCTCATCCGGATGAAGAGCGGCCCGTAGTGGCCGTAGTCGGCCGGCCACCAGTCCTGCGACGTCGTCATCACGTCGAGGATGTCCTGCTTGAGCTCCTCCACCTTGAGGGTCTTGAACTCCTCGACGTAGTCGAAGTCCTCGCCCATCGGAGTGGCTCGCGGCGCATGCTGGTGGAGAACCTGCAGGTTCAGCTGATTCGGCCACCAGTCCTGGTTCGTCCTGGGCCGAGTCGGGGTCGGAGTGGGGGATGGGATTACAGGGTTTTCACTCTCGCTGCCGCGATCAGACACGTCAGTCCTTCTCCTGTCTGGATGCCTTGTTCTGTCAACTGGTTGCTGGTGCCGCGAGACACTCGGGACAAACGCCCCAGTAGGTGACCTCGGCCTCGTCGATCGAGAAGGCCTGGTCGTCGGAGGCGGTCAGGCAGGGAGTCTCGCCGACGGCGCAGTCGACGTCGGCAATGGCACCGCACGACCGGCACACGACGTGGTGGTGGTTGTCCCCGACCCGCGACTCGTAGCGAGCCACTGAGCCGGAAGGCTGGATGCGCCGCACCAGCCCCGCGGCGGTCAGCGCACGCAGCACGTCGTACACGGCCTGGTGGGACACCTCGGGAAGCTCCCTACGCACGGCACCGAAGATCGAAACGGTGCCGGCGTGCGGATGCGCGTGCACCGCGGTCAGCACTGCCAGCCGCGGACGGGTCACGCGGAGCGCGGCCCCGCGCAGCATGCGCTCGAAGTCCGAGGTCGCGGGCACGCTGCGCAGTATGCTCCACATTCTTGAATGCATCAAGAATGCGGTGGCGCCCCAGCGGCCCCACCAAACGAGGAGGGATCGAGTAGCGGGGGAGCTCTGGGAACAGCGGGGGCACACAACCCAGGGTCACCGACGGCGCGGCGGGTGCGGTCCTCCCAGTGCGGCATCAGATGGCCGTACGTCGACAGGACCAGCGTCGCGTTCGCGTGCCCCCAGCCGTTCCGCTACCACGATGACGGACTCACCCTGGTTGCTCGGCTTCGGCGGTAGGCCAGGCGCGCCGCGCTTCACGCTCGCCATGCCACCAGTGCCCGAACGGCCGATCACCATGGTGACAAGTGCATGGACGGCCTAGCCGCCAAAGCGCAGCGCCTGCCGCAGATCCACTTCCAGGCTTCCGTGGTACTGCGGATCGGGCTCCGCCCTGGCGGCATTGAGGACGGTGCTGAAGAAGCATCTGGCAGCAACGGTGAGAATCACCTGGAAGGTCTCGGTGTCATCGGCACCGTGACTGCGCATGGTCGGGCTGCGGCAAGGGTTGCCAACTCGTAGCGGCGCAGCTCCATCCCGGCCTTCACCGCACCGTTGAGCTGCTGCCACGCCGCGTACGCAGCGGGGCTGTGCGCGTACAACGTGGTGTAGTTGGGCAGGTAGCCCATCGCCTTCGTATCCGTGTCGAACATCCGTTCAGTGTCCGGTGACTGCTCACCGGGCTGCAGAAGACTCATCCGACTCCTCGATAGGCTCAACCGTAAGAACGACAGGCCGTTGGGGCCGCCGGACGCTGTCGGGAAACCGCTGCACTGCTGGCAGCGGGTGGCCCAGTGGACGTCGGGAACAAGCCGGCCGTGGTGGACGGCGCTCACCTAGCGGCAGCGGATGACAATGTGGGTCCGGCTCCGGCCGGATGTCCAGGCCCCTGGCCGGCCCCGTGGACAGCGATGGTCGAGGCAGGCGGCTCTTTGTAGGGCAGCAGAGGATCAGGCGTGCAGCCTCTTGCCTGTGATGCCCGAAGGCTGGAGGAAGTAGATATGGCGGTCTACGACGTCATCGTCGCGGGGCTCGGTGGGATGGGTAGCAGCGCCGCCTACCACCTGGCCGCGCGAGGGCAGCGCGTGCTCGGTCTGGAGAGGTTCGGGCGGGCGCACGACCGCGGGTCCAGCCACGGCGGCTCGCGCATCATCCGGCAGTCTTACTTCGAGGACCCGGCCTACGTGCCGCTCCTGCTCCGGGCGTACGAGCTGTGGGAGAAGCTGGAAAACGACGCGGTACGGGAGATCATTTCGCTCACCGGCGGAGTGTTCATCGGCCGACCGGAGAGCCTCACCTTCGCCGGCAGCCTGCGCGCGGCGCGCGAGTGGGACCTGCCGCACGAGATCCTCGATGCGAGCGAGCTGCGCCGCCGCTTTCCGACGTTCAGCCCTCGGGACGACGAGGTGGCGCTCTTCGAGGCCAAGGCGGGCTTCGTTCGCCCCGAGGCGACCGTCGCCGCTCACCTCGACCTCGCTGGCCGGCACGGCGCCGACCTGCGCTACGACGAGCCGGTAGCGCGCTGGCAGGCGCTGCCCGAGGGCGGCGTACGGGTGGCGACGGAGAAGGGTTCCTACACCGCTGAGCGGCTCGTCGTCTGCCCCGGGGCCTGGGCGCCCGAACTCCTCGCCGACCTCGGTGTGCCGTTCACCGTCGAGCGGCAGGTCATGTACTGGTTCCAGCCGGAGACCGGGGTCGGCCCCTTCCAGCCCGAGCGGCATCCCATCTACATCCACGAGGACGCCGCCGGCGCACAGATCTACGGCTTCCCGGCCATCGACGGGCCTCACGGCGGCGCCAAGGTGGCCTTCTTCCGCCGCGGTCAGGTCTGCACCCCGGAAACCATTGACCGGCAGGTGCACCCGGACGAGGTCCAGGACATGCGGCAACACCTCGGCGGAGTCCTGCCGAGCCTTCCGGGCGGGTTCCTGCGGGCCGCGACCTGCATGTACACCAACACACCGGACCAGCACTTCGTGATCGCGACGCACCCTCAGCACCCGCAGGTCACCGTCGCATGCGGATTCTCCGGCCACGGCTTCAAGTTCGTCCCGGTCGTCGGGGAGATCCTCGCCGACCTGGCAACGAGCGGCGCGACCCCACACCCCATCGGCCTCTTCGACCCGCGACGCGACTTCTCCGCGTAGCCCGACGTCCTGTCGGTGAAGGACTGCCGGGGCGGCCGTGGAGATAACCCAGGCTCGCCTCGCCGATCGGGCTGGACCTGGGCGGGCGTACCAGGAGACCGCGGTCAGCATCGCCGCCGAGATCATCGCGACCCGATGGGGCGGCGACGGCGCCCGGCTGTCCGGAACCACAGGCCGCATCCATCACTGACACCTGCTCCTGCTGCGCCGTGCGGGCCCCGACGCCGACGACGGGCCCGACCTGCGACGTCGGTCCGAGGTGGGCGGGTGTAGGCGGACGTCAGCGGTATGGTCCGGGGCTTTCACCGGAGCCGCCCCGGGGGCGGCCGGGGGTCGGTACCAGGTGCGTGGTGGGTTGCCACTGGTCGCCGCCGAGTCGCCAAAAGATCAATAAGGCAGCTGTCTGACCCAGCGCGACGGGCAAGCCTGCCGGTCAACGTACGAGCGTGTCTAGAGCGGCGGCTATCGCGTCGTGGGTCGCGTTCGTTCGGACATGGCGGATGACGGTGCCGTCGGCGTTGACGAACGCGATCACGCCTGACTGCGCCGGGTCGACCTCGGCCATGTCGAAGAACCAGACTGCCGGCCGGGGGATAGCGGCATAACCGACTGGAACGGGAACGTGGGCGGCCTCCTGCTCGATCTCCGCGATTGGTGCCGGGGCGTCTTTGGAACCGAACGGCTTCCATACCAGGCCAATGACGGCTGGCCGGGGACTGGCGCTCAGCGCGAGGACGCGTTGAATCCCTGTGAGCACGTGCGGGACGTCACCGACCACGACCACCACGGGCTTGCCGAGGTACGCCGCCCAACGGAGGTCTCCACCGCCGAGCTGGCCTACGGTGAAGTCCGGCACCTGCATGTCCCGGACCGGTTCCGGTCCCTGGTCGGGTTCCATGCGACCGGTGTCGCCCGGGTTCTTCCCGCAGGCAGCATCGACGGCCTGCACGGCCGCGGAGTTCGGCGGCGGGAGCGCCTCATGAGAAAGCTCCGTACCGACCTCGCGCAGTTGCTCGGCCGCGGCGATGGCGGTTCCCGTGTCATCACCGGCGAGGCCGATGGTGACCACTGAGTCACCGGTGAAGAGGACGAGCGCTTCGCCGAAATGAACGGCCGGGACGCCGCGGACGGGCGCCAGGCGGCTGCAACCGACGGCCATGCTCCACATCGAAGTATCGAGCGGCTGATTGATGACGTCGACCGGAAGCGCACATGAATCGTGGACCGCGAGGCAGGTGCCGTAGATCGCGTCGACCCGGCCGGTGCCGTCGGCGCCCGCATCGGTCAGCGGCCAATCGCGAAACCGTGGGCCGAGGTAGTAGACCGGCCGTTCGGCCTTGGCGGCGATCTCGTTGAGCCGCATCTCAACCGGCTCGGGATCGCGTGACGTGCCGACCCCACAGCCGGCAAGTCCAAACATCAACACGGCGGTCAGCCACATCGGCAGCGTCCGCCGACGCACCGTCACATACCCAATGTAAGACCACCGCCGGATACGAGAAAGGACCGAAAGGCTGCCAGCTTGCCCTGCCGGAGCCTGGCAGCGTGGAGAGGTACGGTCGTTGGCGGTGGCCCGCCGGGGTAGCGGCCGGCGGAGCCGCGGCCCAGACCTCTACCTGGGAGCAGTGCGATGGCCCCATCCGTTGATCCACGTTTCGGCGCAGCCCTGCGTGAGTTCCGCGAGCGACGGGGGCTGTCCCTGCGGTCTCTCGGGCAACTTGCCCATCGAAGCAAGAGCCACCTGCATGAGCTGGAGATGGGGCTCAAGCCTCCAACTGTCGACACCGCACGGCACTTGGACCACGTTCTCAACGCAGGGGGTACGCTCGCTCGCTTGGTCGATGCGCCGGTCGACCATGCTGCTGAGGCCGCCGAGCTGCGCCTGAGGCTTGCCGCCAGCGATGTCAGCAAGGAAGTGCTCGACCATGTCGAGCAGGGTGTTGATGACCTTGCCAGCGCCTATCCGACCATGGCGCCTGCCGATCTGTTGCCGCCGGTACGGCGGCAACTGGCCTACGTGGGGCGGCTACTCGATGGTCGCGTCACGCTTGCTCAGCAACGCCGCCTCCTGGTCGCTGGCGGCTGGCTGGCAGTGCTGCGGGCCACTGTTCATATCGACCTGCAGCAGCGAGCCGCAGCGGCAGCCCACCTGCGGGCTGCTCATGACCTCGCCAATCACGCCGAACACGCCGAGGTTCTGGGATGGTGTCTAGAGACTCGCGCTTGGGAAGTGTTGACCCAAGGTGACTACCGGAAAGCGCTTGATCTTTCCCGGCAGGCCCAACGGGTCGCGCCGAGGGGCAGCTCCGCTCATATCCAGGCGACTGCCCAGGAGGCGCGCGCGTGGGCGCGGATGGGTGACGTTCGTGAGACTCGGCGAGCGTTGGACCGGGTGGAGCGGCTGACCGCGAACCTGCCGGTTCCTGAGCGAGCCGAGCACCACTATCGCTACGACCCGGCCAAGGCTGCCGCCTACACGGCTACGACTTTGGCTTGGGCGGGCGATGCGGGTGCCGAGCAGGTTGCTCGGGCTGTGCTCGCCGAGCTGGACCCGGATGGCGATGGTGGAGCACGGCCCCGCCGGTCTGCGTCGGCTCGCCTCGACCTTGGCCTTGCCCTGGTCGCCGCAGGTCAGCCCGACGAGGCGGCCGCTCTGGGTGCGGAGGCTGTCTCATCCGGGCGGGTCGTGCCCTCGAACTGGTGGCGTGCGGCCGAGCTGTTGGCGAAGGTGGAGCAGGCAGGGGTGCCTGAGGCTGTGAACCTGCGCACCGGCATCGGCGTCAGCCTGCGCCAGGCGGTCACCCCCGACCCGCTGCTCGGCCGGACGAACGCCACCTTCCGCGTCCTGTCACCGGCGCCATCCCCGTCGGCGCCGCCCTCGCCGGCCGGCTCGGCCAGTACCAGCGTCCGCACCTCGCTCTGGATCGGCGCGACGGCCGGCGCGCTGACCTGGCTGCCGGTGTTCTGCTCACCGCTGCGGACGCTACGTCAACCGCCGGAGCCGGAGCCGGAGCGGGAGCCGGGACCGACCCCCGCTGACCACTGTTACGTGGCAGTTACCTGATAGCGAAGCTGCTGCCGCGGACGCGTTCCACCGTGGACCTGACGTCACCGGCGACGACGCCGGGAAGCCACGGAAACGAGATCACAGGAGGAGACGATGCGGATCAGAAGTGGACTCATGGCCCTGGTCGTCGTGCTCGCCGGGCTGGTCGCCGGCGCGGGTACCGGCACGGCGGCGACCACCACGGCGGCGGCGACGGGATCGCCGTACTGCGGGATCACCTGGGGCAGCGCGGAGAAGTCGGCCGGCACGCTCAGCACCGCACCGCTGATCGACGTGCGTACCGGCCGGCACGACTGCTTCGACCGGGTGGTGTTCGAGTTCGCCGGGCCGGTGAGCGGCTACACGGTCGCCTACGGCGAGACCTGGACCGAGGGCGAGGGGCTGCCGCTGTCGCCGTACACCGCCGGGGACGAGCTGCTGCGGGTTTCGCTGCAGGCCCCGGCGTACGACGATGAGCACCTCGCCACCGTCCCGTACCGGGTCGGCGAGCACGCCGCGAACGTGCTGCGCTATTCGACGCTGCGGGACGTGGTCTTCGGCGGCAGCTTCGAGGGCTACACCACCTTCGCGGTCGGTGTGCGGGCCCGGCTGCCGTTCCGGGTGTTCGTGCTGGCGGGCCCGGGCACGCACAGCCGGATCGTGCTCGACGTCGCGCACCAGTGGCAGCAGTGACCCACCGCGGGGAGGAGGGCCCGGCGCCGGCCGGGCCCTCGACACCGTCCGTTGCGCCAGGCGGCGCAGCGTCGCACCGGGGCTACCCTCAGTGGATGGAGGGCCGTGTGCTGGTCGTCGAGGACGATGCCTCCATCCGGGAGGTCACCGCCCTCGGTCTGCGCCGGGCCGGCTTCCGGGTCGACACCGCCGTCGACGGGCGGGCGGCGTTGGCGACCTGGCGGGCCCGACCGGTCGACCTGATCGTGCTCGACGTGATGCTGCCCGGGCTGGACGGCTTCGAGGTCTGCCGGGAGATCCGGCGGAGCAGCCAGGTGCCGATCCTGATCCTGACCGCCCGCACGGACACCATCGACGTGGTCGTCGGACTGGAGTGCGGCGCCGACGACTACCTGCGAAAACCGTTCGACCTGCCGGAGCTGGTCGCCCGGGTCCGCTCGGTGCTGCGCCGGGCCACCACCCCGGCCGCCCCCACCACCATCGAGATCGGCGGTTTGGAGATCGACCCGGCCAGCTTCGTGGTCCGCAAGGACGGGCGGGACCTGGCATTGACGGCCACCGAGTTCCGGCTGCTGCTGGAGCTGGCCCGCCGCCCCGGCCAGGTCTTCACCCGGGAGCTGCTGCTGGCGCGGGTATGGAACCACGACTTCCTCGGTGACTCCCGGCTGGTCGACGTGGCGGTGCAGCGACTGCGCGCCAAGGTCGAGGACGACCCCGCGCACCCCCGACTCGTCCGGACCGTACGCGGCGCCGGCTACAAGCTGTCGCCGGCCTGAGGGAGGTGCCGGGCGAGGGCCGCCGACGCCGTACCCCCGGGTCGCCCACGGCGCCGGCTGATCATCGCGTTCGTGCTGTCGCCGGGATCTCCGCCGGGCTGCTGGCCGGCGCCAGCCCCTGACCGCCGGGCCGTCGACCGCCACGCCGCGACCGCCGGCGCGCGGTGACCTCTTCGGCGACCTCGTAGGGATCAGTGCGCCGGTGCCGAGCGGTCAGATGCTGTCCGGCGGGTGGGAGTCATATCAGGTCGACCCGCTGGTGTGTCTCTGCCATGCAGCGCAATGGTGACCTCGGCACCGGGTGACAGCAGCACGGACCTGTCCCGGACGGCCACGCGGATGGGCTGGTCCGCCCCGGGCGCGGCCGAGATCCGCACCTCCTCGTGGTCGATGGTCAGGGTGATCAACAGGTTGCGGTACCGGATGACGCAGTCGAGGCGGTCGAGCCCTTCGGGCAGCAGCGGGTTGAGCCGGAGCACGTCGCCGCGCATCTCCAGGCCGGTGTAGCAGCGTTGCAGGATGTCCAGCGACCCGGCGGTGGCGCCAAGGTGGATCCCCTCCCGCGTCGAGCTGTGTTCCGGATCCGCCAGGTCGGTACCGAGGGCTGCCAACAGCATGTCCCAGGACCGGCGGCGGTCAGTACGGGCCAGCACCCACGCGTGCGCGATCCGGCTGAGGGTGGATCCGTGCGCCGTGCGGGACAGGTAGTAGTCGACGGTGGCGGGGATACGCGCCGGGTCGAAGTCGTACCCGAGGCCGTGCACCAGCCCGGTGAGTTCCTCGGCGCTGAACAGGTACAACAGCATCAGCACATCGGCCTGCTTGGAGATCTTGTACCGGTTCGGGTCGTCTCCCTCGGCCTGCAGCAGCGACCCCAATAGCCGCAGGTCGCCGTACCGCCGCCGGTACCGGTCCCAGTCCAGCTCCGCCAGGTCGCCGTAACCGTCGAACTGCGCGAGGATCCCGTCGTTGAGGAAGGTGAGCCGCAGCCGACGTGCGACGTGCAACCATCGGCGGCGCTCCCCGTCCCCAACGGCCACGTCCCGCCAGGGCACCGCCCCCGGATGCCGGCCGAGGATCGCGCACGCCTCGTCGGCTCGAGCGAGCACCCACGCGACCATCACGTTGATGTACGCACAGTTGTCCAGCCCCCGGCCGGGCCTACCCGGGTAGCCGTCGTGATACTCGTCCGGCCCCAGCACACCGCGCAGGTCGTAGCGGTCGTCCGACGGGTCGTAGGTGGCCAGCCCGGCCCAGAACCGTGCCGTCTCGACCAGCAGCTCGACACCGTGGCCGGCGAGGAACGACAGGTCGCCGGTCGTTTCCCAGTATCGCCACACGCAGTACGCCACCGCCAGGTTGACGTGGCGTTGCCGGCCGGTGTGATCGTCCACCATCTCACCAGTCACCGGGTTGGGAGTACGGCTGGGACTCTCGTCCCGGCCGCTGCTGCCGCTCTGCCAGGGGAACAGGGCACCCACGAACCCCGCCTCGGCCGCCTGCCGCCGCGCCGCCGTCAACCGTCGGTGCCGGTACTCCAGCAGTGCCCGGGTCAGCTCCGGCAACCGCAGATTGAGGTACGGGTAGACGAACAGCTCGTCCCAGAAGATGTGCCCGTGGTAGCCCTCGCCGTGCAGCCCGCGTGCGGGCACACCCGCGTCCAGGTCGACCGTGTGGGGCGACAGCGTCTGCAGCAGGTGGAAGGTCTGCAACCGCACCGGCAACTGCCATACGTGATCCTCACCCACGTCGAGCCGGAACCGTTCCCACAACCGTTCCCACGCGGCGGCATGCTGGGCCAGCAACAGCTCGAACGCCCCGGCGCAGCGGAGCTCCTCCCGGGCCGCTGCCAGCGGCTCGTGCACCGCCCGGTCACGAGCGGAGAACACCGCGACCGTCTTCTCCACCGACACCTGCTCTCCGGGCGCCACGTCGATCCCGAACACCTGACTCACGTCCTCGGCCCGGTGGACGGCGCGCGTGGTGTGGGAACGGCCGGCGCCGACGACACTGATCCTGGTGCGGGCCGTGACGGCGATCCGCTGATGCGATCCGGTTGTCGCCGCCGTCAACCAGACGGTCTCGGGGTCGTCCGCGCCGGCGGCGACATCGGTGAGGTGCCGCCCGCAGGTGCCGGTGTCGGCCGCCGCGTTTGCGTTGACCACCCCGCCGTCGATGCCCGACCTGATCTCCAGCCGACCCGACCAGTTCTCCGCGACGATGCTGGTCTCGAGCGCCGCCACGTGGGGGTTGGCCATCGACACCAGCCGCCGCTGTCGTACCCGGGTCCGCCGCCGCTCATGGTCGACAACCAGCAGATCCCGCAGGTACACCCCTCGGCGCAGGTCCAGCACCCGGTGCTCGTGCAGGCGGCGACCCCGCCCTGGCGCGTACCAGTCGCCACCGGCGGGACGAAACGTCAACGGCAGCCAGTTCGGCACGTTGACGATGCTCTCGTCGCCGCCCGGTGGGCCGGGGCCGGAGAGCCGGTTGTGGAAACCAGCCAGGTAGGTGCCCGGATAGTGGACACCGTCGGACGACGACTCCGGGGCAGCCCCACGGGTCGCCAGATAGCCGTTGCCCAGCGTGAGGATCGCCTCCCGCGTCCCTTCAGCGGCCGGCTCACCGTCCCGGTACTCCAGCGCCCATGCCTCCGGCAGGCTCCCGGTGCACAGCTCACAACCAGGGTCCGTGTCGGCCGGCACCGCGCCCTCCTCTCCGTCGGCGGTGCCGTTCCCGGTCCCCGGCTCGGCAAACTCCGCCCGACGTGACCATCGCTCGGCCAACCGTCATGCCGGCGAAGAGCGGGCACGAGACGTCCGCTGCCGCCAGCGGTTCATCGGGCCGTAGCCGGGTAGCCAGGCCGGACAGTCTCAGCTTGATGCGGAGGCGGCCATGCCGACGATAGGTGAAAACGCGCCACCGCACCGCCAGCCGGAGGAAAACTCCCGACACGGCCGCCTCACCGTCCGACCCGGCCCGCCCGTCGCCGCCTCGACCCGCAGCGGGCTGGTCCCGTTCGACGAACCGGCCGGCGAGCCGCTCGCCCTGGCCTACGTACCCGAGCCCGCCGACGGCCGCCCGTACCACCTGGCCCTGCTGCTGCATGGCGCCGGCGGTTCATCGCGACAGGCCTTGGACCTGATGCTGCCGGTCGCCGACGAGCAGCGCATGCTCCTCGTGGCGCCGCAGTCCACCGCCGCGACCTGGGACATGATCGGCTTCGGCTTCGGTCCCGACGTACGCCGCATCGACCGTGTGCTACTCGAAGTCCTCGCCGCGTACCCGGTCACCGACATGCTCATCGGCGGATTCTCCGACGGGGCGTCCTACGCCCTGTCGATCGGCCTGATCAACGGCGACATCTTCGACACCGTGCTGGCCTTTTCCCCCGGCTTCGCCGCCCCGCTGGTCACCCACGGCATGCCCCGGGTGTACGTCTCCCACGGCACGGCCGACCGGGTACTGCCCATCGATCCGTGCAGCCGACGGCTCGTGCCGCGATTACGCGCACTCGGTTACGACGTCACCTTTGACGAGTTCAACGGTGGCCACGACGTACCCGAGGCCATCGTGCGACGCGCGGTAGACCAGCTGTACCCCATCGCCTGACGATGCTGCTGACGGTGGTCGGGGAATGACACCGTAAGCCTTGGCCTACGGTGCCGCGCGGGCCGACGAAGAGGTAGCGAACAGACGGCGGGGCGGCTCTGGTTGTCCGACGGTGGTGACGTCCGGACGGGGACAGCGCTCTCGCCCGCCGTGTCCGGCGAGAACGGCCGCGGGTGTCGAGGTGGTGGAGCTGATCGACCTTGCCGGGCAGGTGCTGACGATCAACGCCCACGTGATCGACATCTGCCGGTGCCTCCGAACGACCACCACAGCGCGATGTGCTGCCGGCCGGCCGGGAGCCGGTGGCGGGGCAGGGCAGGGCAGGAACGAGGGTGGCGACGCCATGCCGTAGCCCGTAAGGGTGGCGAAGCGCCGACCCCGACCGCGGAGACAGTCCGCGCCTCGGGATCGGGCATCGCTCGGACCAGGCGGAGCAGGGCGCTTCGGCGGGTCGGCGGTCCGGTCCGGTCCGCCAACCGCGCGCCGGCCCGGCCGGCCAGCGCCAGGCCGATCGGAGGGTGACCCCGGAGCCGCCCGGTCAGGGGCATCCCGGAACGCTCCCCGAAACCGGTCCCGTCCGCTGGCCACCCGCCTGATAAGAAGTCACGCTACTGGTACCGACTCCGCTGGAGGTGCCACCGTGACCGCACGACGACGACCCCTCGTCCGCGTGCTCGTCGGCGCGCTCGCCGTCGTCCTCGTCCTCTGCTGCTGCGGCGTCGCCGTCGGCGGCTGGGCGTTCGCCCGCGCCGGCACCGACACGGTGGGCGAGGTCGACTTCGTCCGGCCGCTCGCCGTACCCCCGCTGGCGGCCTCCCGGGTCGACGGGCAGGGGCGGCGGATGTTCGACCTGCTCGCGCGCGAAGGCAGTCGCGATTTCCGCGGCGACGGCCGGCGGACCCGTACCGCCGGTTTCGACGGCGACTTCCTCGGCCCGACGCTGCGGGCGAAGCGGGGGGAGCGGGTGGTGGTGAACGTGGTCAACCGGCTCGCCGAGGAGACCAGCGTGCACTGGCACGGGATGCACCTGCCGGCCCGGATGGACGGCGGCCCGCACCAGACGATCCGCCCGGGCGCCACCTGGTCGCCGACCTGGACGGTGGACCAGCCGGCCGCGACCCTCTGGTACCACCCGCACCCGCACGGCGCGACCGAGGAGCACGTCTACCGGGGTCTGGCCGGCTTGTTTCTGCTCGACGACGACCGCGAGGCGGCCCTGCCGCTGCCCCGCCGCTACGGCGTCGACGACGTCCCGGTGATCGTGCAGGACCGGAGCTTCTCGGGCAGCGGGCAGTTCCGCAAAACCCGCAACATGATCTCCAGCATCGGCGTGCTCGGCGACACTCTGCTGGTCAACGGGACCGTCGGGCCCTTCCTGGACGTCACTACCGAGCGGGTCCGGCTGCGGCTGGTCAACGCCTCCACCGCGCGCCTCTACGACTTCGGCCTCGCCGACGGCCGCCGCTTCGACCTGATCGGCAGTGACGGCGGACTGCTGCCGCGTACCGCCCGGCTGGACCGGGTGCGGCTCTCCCCGGGAGAGCGTGCCGAGATCGTGGTGACCGTGCGCCCGGGGGAGCGGATCACCCTGCGCAGCACCGGCCCCGACCTGGGCGCCGGAGCGCTCGCCGACCGGTTCGCCGGCGGCCGGGACCGCTTCGACGTGCTGGAGCTGCGCGCGGCGGACCGCCTCGTCGCGTCGCCGGCGGTGCCGGACGCGCTGGTGCCGATGGATCGGCTCGACCCCGCGTCGGCCGCGACCACCCGCACATTGGAGTTCCTGGGGCGCGGCATCAACGGCCGCTCGATGGACATGGACCGGATCGACTTCGCCGCCACCCGCGACACCACGGAGGTGTGGGAGGTGGTCAACCGGGACGGCACCCCGCACAACTTTCACGTGCACGACGCGCAGTTCCAGGTGCTCACGGTCGACGGCGAGGCGCCGCCGCCGGCGCTGAGCGGCTGGAAGGACACCATCTACCTCCCACCCAACCGGCCGATCCGGATCGCCCTGCGCTTCACCGACCACACCGACCCGGACGTGCCGTACATGTACCACTGCCACCTGCTGTACCACGAGGACGCCGGAATGATGGGCCAGTTCGTGGTGGTCGAACCGGGCCAGTCCCTCGGCCGTCCGCCCCGGCACGGCGCCCACGCCCCGCACCGCTGAGCGACGGCCCCGCCCGGCCGGCGGCTACCGCCGGACGGCTCGCGCTGCTGTCGCGACCGCTGGCGCGCTACGGCTTCTACGCCGGGCAGGTGTGAGGCTCCCGCAACGTCGATCACCGCACGGGCATTCCCCCCGACCACCGTGACCTAGCTGACTTTGGTTTCCCTAAGTCAGGGGGAGTAGCGTCCTGCCCATGACGGACTTCCTCGACCAGCGGGACGCCTGGCTGACCACCAACTGCTCGATCGCCCGGGCGATCGAGGTGGTGGGGAACCGGCCCACGCTCCTGCTGCTCCGGGAGGCGTCGTTCGGCACCCGCCGCTTCGACGACTTCGCCCGGCGGGTGGGCATCAGCGAGCCGGTCGCCGCCGCGCGGCTGAAACGACTCGTCGCCGACGGGCTGCTCGAACTCCGGCCCTACCGGGAGCCCGGGCAGCGGACCAGGGACGAGTACGTGCTGACCCGCAAGGGCCAGGAGCTCCTGCCCGTGCTGACCGCGCTGCGGCAGTGGGGCGACAGCTGGGCCGCCGACGCCGCCGGTCCGTCCGTCCGGGTCGAGCACCACGACTGCGGCGCGGCCGTGCACGCCCGGCTGCGCTGCGAGGCGGGCCACGACGTGCCACCCGGCGAGATCGACGTACGCCCCGGACCGGGGCTGCGTCGCGCCTGACCGTCCACCCGCCGACACCCTCCACCCCTTCACAGGAGCAGGACATGAAGATCGCTGGACGCACCGCACTCGTCACCGGCGCCAACCGTGGCTTCGGCCGCCACCTCGCCGCCGAGCTGGTGGCCCGCGGCGCCACCGTCTACGCCGGTGCCCGCAATCCCGACAGCGTCGACCTGCCGGGCGTCACCCCGGTCAGGCTGGACATCACCGACCCGGACTCCGTGGCCGCCGCCGCCAGGGTCGCCAGCGACGTCACTCTGCTGATCAACAACGCGGGTTCGGGCACCGGGGCGGACCTGCTCGACGCCGACCTCGCGACGATCCGGCTGGAGATGGAAACCCACTACTTCGGCACGCTGTCGATGGTGCGCGCGTTCGCCCCGGCGATCGCCGCCAACGGCGGCGGTGCCATCCTGAATATCCTGTCCGCGCTCTCCTGGGTCAGCTTCCCGCAGGTCGGGGCGTACAGCGCCGCCAAGTCCGCCGAGTGGTCCCTGACCAACGCGCTGCGGGCGCAGCTCGCCGACCGGAACATCCGGGTCGCCGGCCTGCACGTCGGCTACATGGACACCGACATGACGGCCAGCGTCTCCGCGCCGAAGTCCGACCCGGCGCACATCGCCCGGATCGCGATCGACGGGATCGAAGCGGACCAGCCCGAGATCATCGCCGACGACACCAGCCGGCAGGTGCAGGCCGGCCTGTCGGGTGGCGTCGCCGCGCTCTACCCGCAGCTGTCCTGATCGCGGGCGTCGTCCGGCCGGCCGGTGGCGGCCCCACCTACCACCGGTCGCCGGAGGCACCCCGGGGGAGGCTGTCCGCGCACCCCTGCCGGTGCCCGTATGCGGTGATTACCCGCCAGGCGCTCGAGGTCACCCACGCACGCGCCATGTCGATCGACCGGGACGGGCCTCAGCCGCGCGCCGGCCAGCCGAAAGGCAGCGCGGACTACCGGGTGGCCAAGAGCCTCTACCGCCACGACATCGCCGGGCGTGACCAGGGCTCGGGCAATCAGGTCCAACGCGCTCTGGCTGCCGCGCGTGACCAAGAGGTCGTCTGCCGTCACCGTCAGCCCTCGGGCGCTGGCGAGCATCTCCGCCAGTTCCAGCCGCAACCCGGGATGCCCGCGGTGGTCGCCGTAGACCAGTAGCCGGCGGCCGTCTCTTTGCAACACGCGGCGATACGCGCGGGCGAGCTCGATCGTCGGGAGCAGCCGGGGATCCGGCGTTCCCCTGGTCAGCACGAACACGCCGGACGGGTGGCGAGGTATCGTATCGTGTTCGACCGGCGGCGCCAACGCGAAGCCGACCGCTGCCGCGGTCGCTGCCTTCGCTGGGCGCGAACGGCTGGCTGGGCAGGTCCTCGGCGACGAAAGTACCGGTTGCCCTGCGCCCGACCACCCAGCCCTCGGCGGCCAGTTCCTCATAGGCCGAGAGCACCGTGTTGCGGTTGACCCCAAGCGAGCGGGCCATCGTCCTGCTGCCTGGCAATGCATCGCCCGCCCGCAACCGTCCCGCCCGGATCGCATCCGCGATACCGCGCGCCAACTGGAGGTAGAGCGGCAGCTCGTCGGCGGGATCGACGGCGAGCGCGAAGGGCCGACGCAGCGCCATGTTGGGCATGCTAGTGCCTTGTCATGCAGCGTTGAACGGGTAATCCGGGTGCCGGATTTTAGAGTTGACAGCAAATCCGGTCTTGGGCTTGGCACGGTGGTTGCACCAGCGGATGTAGGAACCGACGGCGGTGCCACGCTCGGTGTGGGCGCGGTGGTCGGTGCCGTTGAGAGCGAAGTAGGGCACGACGGCGAGCTCGGCCTCGATCCAGTTCAGCCACGACGCATCGGTCGGGGGGAACACCAGGTCGACCTGGTTGGGCGCACCAGGCGCGAACCTCGGGATGCATGTGCGGGGAGAATCTGTCGCTGCAGTACCCACAGGAGACAGAGGAAACCCGATGCCCCGACGCCTGACACGCCTCGAGACCGAGGTGCTCGTCTTTCGCCGCATGATCGTGCTGCTTGACGACGAAGGCGACTACGACGTGTCCGGCGAGGACTGGTTGTCGGTCTCCCCGAACTGCGTCGTGGCGACCAGCGCCGGCGCCACCGACCACTACGCGAGCGTGATCGTCGAGATCTGGGACGGGCCACCGCCCGTGCTCGACGGGTGGGAGAGCGGCAAGGCCGGACGGGTCCGGCTGGACAGCGGCTATCTGGAGATCCAGCCGACCGACACGCATGTCCTCCGGGTCGGCCCACCCGGTCGCTACGAGGTACGGGCGTACAGCGCCGGGCGGTCCCGCATCGCCGCCTCGACGCCACGATCCGGCGTCGACGAACTGCGCGGAGTGGAGTCGTTCCTGTTCCAGTTCTGGCCGGCCGGGCTGTCCCATCGAAGTGGTCGATAGGTCGCTATCCTCACGCGAGCCGCCGCGGGAGGGGGGAGGACGTCGTCGTGTCTGTGAGCAGGGCTCGGTAATCGATGTCCGAGAGTCGTCGTTCGAGTGGGCGGAGGTATTCGCTGGTGGTGCCGCCGCTGGTGCGGCGGCGTTGGAGGTATTCGCGGGCGCCGGGATGGTAGTGGGCCTGGGTGATGCCGATGCTGCTCTTCTACCCGGACCGGTCCGGCGTCCGCGACCACGGTCGGCCGCGGCTGTCCGAACTGGTGTCGCCACCGCCGGCCGCTCATCGTCTCCCAGCGTTCAGGGCGGGAGGGCTTCGGCGTGATGTACGACCGCGACTGGACCGCCGAGAACTACTGGTCTCTGGAGGGTGGCGGCGCGTCTATCAGAAGCCCGAGGGCGGGGCGACCTGGGATCTGATCCGCGAGTTCAACACGTACTGGTGAGCAACCGACTCACCGGTGGGCCCCCGGCTCGACCGGGCGGGCGTCCGGGGGCGGTGCGGCGGCTGACACCGCGTCAACGAGTTCGGCCAGCGCCGTGACGAGGCGGTGGATGCCGTTGGTCAGTGGCCCCCCGGGCTCGATCAGGTAGGTGTCGCGGCGGATCTCGACCATGAGCGCGGTGACCGCGGGCTGCTGCCGGTAGTGCTTGAGCGGCACGTAGCAGCCCGCGAAGGGGGTGTCCAGCTCGATGTCGCCGAAGCCGGCGAAGGCGTCCCGCGCGGCGCTCACCAACTCCGGTGGGGTGTGGAAGGAGTCGGTGCCGAGGCAGATCGCGGGGCGTGGGCCGTCGCCGTGCAACTCGTACGGCAGCGGCTGGCTCGGGTAGGAGTGGACGTCGATGATGACGGCGTGGCCGGTGGCCGCCAGTCGCGCATCGACCAGGTCGGTCATGGCCGCCGCGTACGGTCGGTAGTGCTGAGCCAGGAGGGTCTCGTCGCGAGCGGGATCTTCGTTGCGCAGCCGCTGGCCGTGCGCGGTGCGGGTGTAGACGGCGGCCATGCCGACGGCGCGCATCTCCTCACGCTCATCGGGAAAGCGTTCGGGATCCACCACCAGGCGGGAGTAGCTGTTTTCCAGCACCCAGGGTGTGCGCCCGGCGGCGGCCGCGGCCCGAGCGGCCAGGAATCCGGTATGCGCGTCGGTCATCTGGTCCAACTCCGCGGCCAGGGCGTCGTCGTCGAGGAGAATGCTGCGCCGGGCGGCGGCGGTGAGCGCGCGGGAGCCGTGCGGCACGTGCAGGACCACCGCAGAGGACGGCACGCCCGCCAGAACCTGGTAAACAGGTTCGCCGCCGTCGGACATGCGTTGCCTCCCACGACCTCTGGCGCTGTTCCTCGATCAATTGCAACCGGGACGGTACCAGCGGATCGGCGAGGCGCGCGTGAGGCTGCGGGCCGCTCTTGGCTTCCCGACGACGTCAACCCGAACGCGGGGATGGGCACCTGCCCCCGTGGCCGGTCAGATTGCCGCACGTTCCCGCGAGTCCGGACCCGTTCGCCGACGGTCAAGTGCCCTGTAGTGCGTCTTGGACACCTGGGTTTTCGGGCGACCGTACCGCCGGAGGTCTGTGCCGTACCGCATCCCACGCCGCCTTTGCACTGGCAAAGTAGTCGCGGATCGCTTTTCCTGCGAGCACGGCAGCAGCGCATTCGGCACAGCGGGCGCTCACCCCGTCGACGTCGAGACCGAGGTGCCGGCACAGTGTCACCGCCCGCGACAGGTGGTAGGACTGCGTCACGATCAAAGCTCGGGTGATCCCGTACACCTGACGCGCCCGGGCGCAGCTGTCGTAGGTGTCCAGGCCGAACGGGTCGGCCACCACGCGCCGCGGATCGACACCGAGCCCAGTCAGGTACGACGTCATCACCGTTGGTTCATCGCCGGACGCGCCGCTGCCGTCCCCGGACACGAGGATCACCCGAGCGCGCCCGCTGTGCACGAGCGCGGCGGCGGTCTGCAGTCGGCCGGCGAGCCGTTCCCCCGGTTGGCGGCGGTCCGTTGCCACCTCGGTACCCAGGACGATGACGACGTCCGCGGCCGGCGCATCGGCCTCGCCGTACACGTGGCCGTATGCGGCGATCTTCGTCCACAGCCAGGGCCCACTGACGAGAAGCAGCGCGACAATGCCCGCGGCGGCCACGCGCGTCAGGCGTCGACGCAGCCGAATCAGATGACGCGACCAGTCGGTCATCCCGCCCACGAGCAACGTCCGGCAGGAATCCGCCCTACGCAACCTGGCCATCGGCATCCTGCGCCACCACGGCTGGACCAACATCGCCAAAGCATGACGCCACAACGCCCACAACGCCTGCCGACCCCTCACAACCCTCGGCATCATCCCACCCTGAAACGGACATTCCGGGATTTTGCCGTGGCCCTGGCCGCGCTCCCACCTTGGCGAAACCGCACTCCAAGAGCGCATCGGCAAGCGCGGCCGCCGTCTCCTGATCGGGTGCACGGAAGGTGAGTTCCGGCCAGCGCTGTCCCTCCTGCCATGACGCGGCATCATGCCACAGTCGACGTGGCGCGGTGCGCTGATGGCGGCCGGGATTGCGCGATCGCTATACCTGGAACTACTATGCATTGCAGTTCTAGGGTTAGGTGGTCACATGCATATCACCAAAGACCTCGTCGCGGCCTCGGCGACGCCGCTCGTGCTAGGGATCCTCGCCGAAGGCGAGAGCTACGGCTACGCAATCCTCAAGCAGGTCAACGAACTGTCGGGCGGGCAGCTGGAGTGGACCGACGGCCTGCTCTACCCGCTGCTGCACCGCTTGGAGCGGCTTGGCCACGTCGAGTCGGCCTGGGAGATCCCGCCCGGGGGACGCCGCCGCAAGTACTACCGCATCACCGACCAGGGCCGGGCCGAGCTCGCCGAGCAGCGCCGCCAGTGGGCCGCGGTCGTCGACGCCCTGCGGGGCGTCTGGAGCACGACACAGTCCATCAAGCCGATCACGGCACTGGCATGGGAGGCGGGACGATGACCGTCGACGGCGACAACGAGCTGGAGGGCCAGATCGCCGAGTGGCGGGCCTACATGCACCGCCGCCGGGAGCTGCACCACACCGATGCCGAGGAGCTGGAAGACCATCTTCGTAGCCGGATCACCGAACTGACCGAGGCGGGCCTGCGAGCCGACGAGGCGTTCCTCATCGCTGTCAAACGCATGGGCAGCCTCGATGAGCTGTCGCGGGAGTTCGCTCGCGAGCATTCCGAGCGGCTGTGGAAGCAGCTCGTGCTGCCCGGGGAGCCGGACGCGCCCGCCGCCGCCCGTTCCCGTCGCGAGCTGCCTGTCATGGTGCTCTGTGCGGCCGTCGCGGCGTTCGCGATCAAGGTGCCGGGCTGGTTCGGGCATGACATGTCAGGGGACGATGCCGGCTTCTACGCGCGAAACGTCAGCCTTTTCGCGCTGCCGGCGCTGGCCGCTTACTTCGCTTGGCAACGCCGGGTCGGTCTTCGCGTCATCGGGGTGCTCGCGTTGCTGTTCATTCTCGGCGCGGTCGCCGCGAACGCGTATCCGCTGGCCGGTGACTCGCAGACCATTGTGCTCACGGCGATCCACCTGCCGCTCGCGCTGTGGCTGGTTGTCGGCGTCGCCTACGCGGGCGGTGATTGGCGCTCAGACCGGCGGCGGATGGACTTCATCCGGTTCACCGGGGAGTGGCTGATCTACTTTGTCCTCATTGGACTGGGTGGCGGCGTGCTCATGGCCTTCACGGTGGGCACTTTCGATGCCATCGGCCTTGACGCCGAGGGATTCATCGAATCGTGGCTGCTGCCGTGCGGCGGCATGGCCGCGGTCATCGTGTCGGCATGGCTGGTGGAGGCCAAGCAGAGCGTCATCGAGAACATGGCGCCGGTGCTGACCCGCGTCTTCACGCCGCTTTTCGCGGCCACCCTGCTGGCCTTCCTGGTCGCCATCATCTGGACCAACAACGGCATCGACGTCGAGCGCGATGCGCTCATCCTCTTCGACCTGCTGCTCGTCATCGTGCTGGGCCTGCTGTTGTACGCCATCTCCGCCCGTGACCTCACCGCCCGGCCCGGTCTCTTCGACCGCCTGCAGCTCGCGCTCGTCGTCAGCGCTTTGATCATCGACGCCCTGGTGCTGCTGGCGATCACGGGCCGGATCACCGAGTGGGGCTTCAGCCCCAACAAGACCGCCGCATTGGGCGAGAATGTCATCCTGCTCACCAACCTGGCGTGGTCGGCATGGCTGTTCCTCGGCTTCGTGCGTGGCCGCATGCCCTTCGCCCGCCTGGAACACTGGCAGACCCGTTACATGATCGTGTACGCCGTCTGGGCCTGGACAGTCGTCCTCGCCTTCCCGCCCGTGTTCGACTTCGCCTGAGCCACGACACCAGACGGGTGTGGAAGGCGCGTGGAGACCGACGTCCACACCATCTCCACAAGGCTCAGGATCCGGGTCACGGCTCCGTGCCGTCGGTGGCGAAACGGGCCAGCGGCAGCCGGGCGCCCTGCTCGGCGGCGAGCCGGGCACCGGTGCGTAGGGCAGCCAGCCCCTGTTCGGGTGATTTCCGGACCCAGCCGTCTACTGTGGTCGCTGGTTGCGGGTCAGCAGGTGCTCGGTGTAGAGGAGCGCCACGCTCAGGGCCACCGGCACAGCAAGGCTCCACCAGGCGCCGTATACGAAGCCGAGAACGACCGCCACCGGCAGCCCCAGCAGCAGCGCGAGGCAGATCGCCGCACCGAGGGGCGAGATGTCCTCGTCGGCGTCTGTCGACGAGCCGGGCGACCTGGGAAGGTCGGGATGGGGAGCGGGGAGGTCGACGAAGATCCGTAGCAACTCGGACTGGGTGCGCGCCGCCTGGCACGCCGCCCACCGCTGCTCATGCTCGGCAGGGCCCAGCCGCTCGGCGGCAAGGTGCTCGTCGAGAGCCTCGCGGGCGGCCTCGCGCTCCGGCGCGCCGATCCTCAGGTCGGGAGCGGATCCGTCCAGGTTCTGGACGAGGTCCTCCGAGTTGGTCACCGGCTGAGGATAGGGCAAAGTCTTTGGTCGTCTGCAAGTCGAACTCGCGAACTGAGACGTCCTAACACAGCCGCGAGTCGGGTGTCGGCCATGGAGGTCGTTAGCGCTACCTCTTGGCCGCGGCAGGCCGCTTAGGGGAAGTCCCGCCATTCCGCCCAGGTCGGCGGTCCCGGCGCGGTAAGCGCATCGAGCAGGACGTACTCGATCTGCTCAGGGGTCAGATGCTGGCCGTCGGTCGCCCCACGAGCGGCGGCAATCCAGGTCTTCCTGCCGTCGGACAAGAACACCCCCACCGACTCGCCGCGGTCGGCGACCGCGACGACCGTGCCCCACGGCCGGTGAACAAACACCTGCGTTTCGTGCTCCGGGCGCATCTCGCGCAGCCATCTCTGCACCGTGTCGCGGTCGCTGAGCTCCGCCTGCTCCTGCTCGAGATGGAGCAGGCCACCGGTCAGACGCTCCGCGACATCCTTCGGCCCACTCCGAAAGCGGCCGAGCCGATCTCGCAACCAGCCCACGTCGCCTCCCCACGCCGGCCTACCGAGCTTCCATCATCGCCCAACACGCCGACGGACGCCGGAGACGTTCTTGGTGCAGACGTACGCTCGTGCCGCTGGTCGTGCCCGTCATGCCGTCATGCCTATCTCGCCTGGTGGGGAAGTATTCGCAGGTCAGGGCCGTAACGAGCTACGGGCTGTTCCGTCCTTCCTCTGGGACGTCCCGGGCGTGCGGTACGCCTACTCACCGGGGGTGGATGAGGCACATTCCGCCGGGAGCGGGCCGGTCCATGGTGGCCAACGCGTTGGGCACCTCGGCGAGGCCGATGGTGCGGGTGATCAGCTCGGCGGGGCGCAGGACGCCGGCAGTGACCAGGCGGAGCAGCTCCGGATAGGCGTGCGCGGGCATGCCGTGACTGCCCCGCAGCTCCAGCTCGAAGGCGATCACGAGCTCCATCGGCAGGGCCGGGCGGCCCTGGGCGGTGGGGAGGAGTCCGACCTGCACGTGCCGTCCGCGCCGCCGCAGGCTTTCGATCGAGGCGGTGCAGGTGGCGTGGCTGCCCAAGGCGTCGAGTGACAGGTGGGCGCCGCCGCCGGTTGCCTCCCGAACGGCCGCGGCCACCGCGCCGGGTCCGGTGAGGGCACTGCCGTCCAGGCAGACCGTGGCCCCGCAGCTCCTGGCCAGCTCGAGCGCGCCTGGGGCGACGTCGACCGCCACCACCTGCGCGCCGCACGCCGCCGCGATCATCACCGCGGACAGCCCCACTCCGCCGCAGCCGTGCACCGCCACCCACTCGCCCGCGGCGACCCGCCCCTGGCTGACCACGGCCCGGAACGCCGTGGCGAAGCGGCAGCCGAGCGCCGCCGCGGCCGGGTAGTCCAGCTCGTCTGGGAGCCGCACGAGATTGACGTCGGCGTTCTGCACCGCCACGTACTCCGCGAACGAGCCCCAGTGGGTGAAGCCGGGCTGCGTCTGCCGCTCGCAGACCTGCTGGTCGCCGGCGAGGCAGGCCGGGCACTGCCCACACGCGCAGACGAAGGGCGCGGTGACCCGATCGCCGGGCCGCCAGCCGCGTACGCCAGCGCCGACCGCCGTGACGACGCCGGCGAACTCGTGGCCGGGGACGTGTGGCGGGCGGATGTCGGGATCGTGTCCCTGCCAACCGTGCCAATCGCTGCGGCACAACCCGGTCGCCTCGACGCGGATGACCGCGCCCCCGGACTGCGGCACCGGGTCCGGGACGTCGCGGACCTCGGGTCGGGCACCGAACTCGTCGAAGATCACGGCACGCATGCGTCGCATCCTCACATGCCACGGACCGGCCGGCGCGCCCACCTGCTCTATCCGCAACAGGTGGCAGCAGGCTTCGGCCTACCGGATCCTGACGTACGAATGTCGTATGTTCCGGCGTGTTGTCGGTCCCTGTCTTCCTGGCCTTGGACTACGCGACGGGGCACGCCAGCGGACCCGTGCGGGCGATCGTGTCCGTGTGAACGGCCAGCGGCAAGACCGCCAGCCACGACTCGGGACGATCTGGCGACTGTGCCGGGGCCCGGGAAGTCATTTCTTCTTTTTGAGCTTGGGCGGCAGCGTCGCCACGTACGCCTGCGCCTTGTTGACCCACAGGGTCGCCTGCTCGGCGGTGAACGACGAGGGCATCGACAAGTATCCACCCATCGGCCGCTCGGCTGGGCCGAACGGTCCCGAGCCCTCGATCGTTGCCAGCTCGGCCAGGTCGTCGGCGGCGAGTTTCACGCCGACCGACGAGCCGAACAGCCCGGCGAACATGTTGCCGTTCACGAACGCGCCGAGGTTGCCGAACATCGGCCTGACCTCGACCCCCGGCCCCTCGGGGACAAGGGACCGGAAGAACTGCTTGTCAGCGTCGGAGGGCTTGGGCATCTGCATCATCGGATCCTGTCATGCCATCACGGGGCGACGGCCGGCGAAAGCGGCCAGCCGCTCCATCGGGTCGGCACCCGGGGACGGGACGACCTCGTCGCCGAACGAGGAACCGCGGGCACCGGGGACGATCTGCTCGGCGAGCTTGTGGACGTAGGCCACCACCTCGTCACTGACGACCAGGGGCGTGCCGCTGCCCTGGGCCATGTCCCACGCGTGCAACAGGAACTCCACCGGCATGATGCTCGCCGCGAACCTGGCCGGCATCTCGCCGCCGCCGGGGGCGGCGACGGTGCCGTCGAGGCCGCGGGCGCGCCATCCCTCGATGGCCTGCGCCGCCATGGTGGCCACCCGGTTCTCCAGCGAACCCGTCTCGGGGTTCACGACCTTGACGCCGGCCATCGAGCCGAAGGCGATCATGGAGCCGAACAGGTGCTCGGCGAGGTCGTGGCAGGTGAAGTCCGCGCAGGGGGTCTGCTTGGCGCGGTCCTCGGAGGTCAGCTGGCGCAGGACCGTCTGAAGTACGGCCAGGGTGGCGTCGGCGGCGGACAGTTCGTCGAGGCGCTCGGGAGCGGCGGACCACTCGTCGGGGCCGGCGTCCCCGGCGACGGCGGCCTTCTCGAGACGGCCGAAGTAGTGGTTCCAGCCCTCGGCGTGCATCGCCGCCTGCTCGTCGGTCAGCCCCTCGTGGGTGAGGGTGACCCGGGTGCCGTCGGCAACCGGCTCGATCGTGATCGAGACGGTCGAGGCGTCGGGGGCGAGGTCCGGGTTGCCTTCCCAACCCCAGCCGAACACGACACGCTTGCCGGGCTCGACCTCACGGAAGGTGCCGGCCGCCACATGGCCGGGGGTGATGGTCCAGCGGTAGTCACCGCCCACCCGGAGGTCGACGCGGGCCGACACAGTCTGCCAGCGACGCAGCCGCTCCGGCTCGGTGATGAGAGCGAATGCCTCGTCGATGTCGACAGGAAGGACGACGGTCTTGGTGAACATCAGTGGTCTCTCTCAATCCGTTGAGACTTCAGTGCGTGTGCGTCGGCGACCAACAGGTCGAGTTCGGCGGTCCAGAACCGGTCGATCTCGGCCTGCAGCTGACGGAGTCCGTCGGGAACGACCCGATAGATGCGCTCCCGGCCGACTTTTTCGGCCTCCACCAGGCCAACTTCCGCCAGCAACAACAGATGCTGGGAGATCGCCGACCGGGTGACCGTGAACTCCGCCGCGATGGAGCTCACCGTGCGGGGCTGCGACGCGAGCAGCTGCAGGATCCGTCGCCGGGTGGGCTCAGCAGCGGCAGACAGCGCGTCGATCACCCGACATACGTTAGCCACGGCTAACGCGTTTGTCAACGCCCCTGTACCGTGCCGAAACCAGGCGCACCGGCTGTGAGCTGGGGTTGGCCTGGCCATCGCATGATCGTGTCGTGACAGTTCGGCTGCTGTATCTGATCATGGTTCGGGTGTTCGGCTGGCTCGCACTGCTCACCCGAGGCGAGGCAACCAAGACCGCGGAATTGCTCGTGCTGCGGCATGAAGTGGCCGTGTTGCGCCGTCAGGTCGGTCGGGCACGGCCGTCCTGGCCGGATCGGGCGGTGCTGGCTGTTTTGGGGTGGGCGGGCGTCACGGTAGAGAAGACCGTCGGCCGAGCCCGGCGTCTCGGGCGACGGCGACGGCTTGGGCACGCGAGTCGCAGTTCAGCTGCGTGATGCAGGCCGACACGTAGTTGCGTACGGTTCGTGGTGAAAGCCGTAGGTGGGTGGCAATAGCGGCGTTGTCGAGGCCCCGCGCAACAAGGTCGAGGACCTCCCGCTCGCGGGGCGTCAGAGCGGCGAGCGGTCCGCTCGGCGAGGTGGGTGAGACCACTGCGGCGAGGATACGGTCCGCCAGCGGTGCCCCAAACACCACTTGACCGGCGGCGACCCCGTCGATAGCGGCGAGGATCTCCGAGGGGCGTGCCCCCTTTACGAGGTAGCCGCGGGCCCCTGCACGTACGGCTGCGTGGATTGACGTGTCGTCGTCGAGCATCGTGAGGACGAGGACGGCCGTATCGGGTAATTCGGCGAGGATCTGGCGCGTGGCCTCCACACCGTTAAGGTCGGGCATGTGGAGGTCCATGAGTACGACATCGGGAGCGGTACGAAGCACGAGGGCAACCGCGCCTGTGCCGCCGTCGGCCTCGCCAACGACGTCGACATTTCTGCTCGACTCGAGCACGGCGCGCAGGCCGCTGCGGAACACTGGGTGGTCGTCGGCGAGGACGACGCGGATGGGGGTCATCGCGGCAACCACGCGTGAACGGTGGTACCGGTACGGGAGGCGTCCACGGTGACCTGACCGCCCAGTTCCTCGGCGCGTTCCGTCATGGAGCGGATGCCAACGCCGGGTGCGGTGCCGTCGAGCCCCACACCGTCATCCGCGACCGACACGAGTAGCCCGTCGCGCCCTCCGTCGCTTTGGCATCGAAGGCTAATGACGCCTGTCCGGGCGCGAGAGTGTCGCAGCGTATTGGTCACGGCCTCGACGACGATGCGGTATGCCGCTGCCTCCACGGCCGCCGGCAGAGTGGGCAACGGTTCGTCCACCTGGACGCGGATGGTCTCGGATGGATCGAGGGTGGCTACGCGCTCACGGAGGGCGCCGACCAGTCCAAGATCGTCCAGTGCAGGCGGCCGCAGTCCGTAGACCAGCTCCCGCACCTGTCGCACGGTGGCTTCGAGCTGCTCCTCGGCGTCGGACAGCAGGGCCCGTGCGCGTTCGGCATCGGTGCTGACGGCGTCGCGCGCTAATGCGACGCGGAGGGTGGCGCCGGCGAGGGTTGGGCCGATCCCGTCGTGCAGGTCGCGGCGCAGCCGCCGCCGTTCGTCCTCACGGCCGAGTACGAGGTATTCGCGGGCGCGTTGGACGTCGTCCGTTAGTTGTAGCAGCGCGATGGCCGCGCCCACCTGCGGTGCCAGGTCTGTGAGCAGCCGTAGGTCGGCCACCGAGTAAGGGTCTGCGCGCGTACGCCAGGCAACGACCAGCCGGCCCACCGGTTTGCCCTGGTGGGCCAGGTCCACGACCAGCGCTGGGCCGCCTGACCGCGTGCCTGTCGCGGCCAGCGGTCGTACATCTAATCCCTCGATTGCCACGTATGGCGCCCGCAGGGACGCCGCCGTCGCCACTGCTACCTCGGCCAGCCCGCTGCGAGCGTCGGATGCGCGGCCCAGCTGGCTACCCAGGGCCGCCAGGGCGCGGTACGGGTCAGCGCGGTCACCGAAGAGCCGGCGATCCACGACCCGGCCGATGCGGTGGTAGGCCGGGACCGCGATGCACGCCGCGACCAGTGTGGCAACGAGCCCGCTGGCGGGGCTGTCACCTCCGGCGACCGCGAACAGCAGCACGACCGCGACATAGGCGACCGCGACCAGCCCGCTGAGTGCGACGAACACGAGCGATCGGCGAACGAGCAGCTCGACGTCATATAGGTGGTGCCGCACGATCGCTATGGTCGCCGCTGTGGGCAGCAGCACGACCACGGTCGCCGAGAGCAGGGCGCCGGCGCCTTCGGGCAGCCCGGCAACGGCGTCGTAGGCGGCACCCGCCGCCTCGAGGATGACCCCGACCGACACCGCCCACACGAGCCAGAGCAGCTGGCGGCGCTCCAGCACGGTCGCGCGGCGGTAGCGCGCGACGACCGAACCGACGGCGGCCACAGCCGCGAGGAGGAGGAGCGTCCGCCATACCGTCCCGACAACGGAAACGACCGCTGCACCGCTACGCCACGCGAATGGGTTATCGACCGGCACGGACCCGTCACCTATCGGTCCCGGCCGAACCCCAGCCTCCACGATGCTCAAGACGGCGGCGGTGACCGCGACGGGGATCACCCAACGCCAGCGGCGAGTGGGCGGCGAGCCGGTGGGAAACAGCAGCAGCCCGAGTGGCAGCGCGCACACCAGCGCAGGCACGAACATGAGGTTCTGCACCCACCGCAGTAGCACGCCAGTCCGGTCGGCGCCTGATTTCGCGAGCAGTGACAGTGAGGCGACGTCAACCATGACCGCCGTAGCGACGAGTGCGCCAGCCGCCAGAAAGAGCCAGCCTACCGGATTGCGGGGTCGCCGGGCGGCGACGAACGCGCCCAGGGCGCCCACCCCCGTCCACGCCACCATCCAGACCAAGTCTTCAACAGAGAGGCCTGACCGATCCGCGACGACGACCAGAGTTACGACGACCACGGCGATCAGGAGTGCGGCGACACCGGCGACGAGGCACGCCACAGCACCGATTTTGGCGACGCGGGCTACCTGTGGCGTCGCATCCGTCGTCATGCCGTTGGCCGCCATTCGGTTCCTTCATCCCCGCACCACGAATGTACCGGCCTCAATCATTCCCCGCGGATGTCACCGCGCACCAGGGTCGGGTGTCACAGCACTCTTGCTTATGCCGACCCCTAGTCGGCGGTGATGCGCCACCCGGATCCTGACCGGCGTTCGGGTCACTCTGGGCCCGCCCCACGTAAGGAGCAGTCATGCCGGGCATCCGACTCGTCGCCGTCTCGACCGCCATCACCACCGGCCTGCTGACCATCGCCGGGTCGGCCGTACTTCCCGCGGGGCCGCAAACCGCCACCGCGACCGCCGAACAGATCACTGCCTACTACGCCGAGCACACGAACGCACTACAGCTGTCGATCGTGTTCTGGTCCATCGCCGCCGCTTCCCTGCTGGTATTTTCCGGTGTCACCTCCGCCCTGCTACGCCGCAACGGCGCTGCCGCCGAGTTGGCCACCGTCTTCGCCGGAGCCGGCTGCGTGGCGGCGGCCCTCATGCTCGCCGCTCAGGGTCCCATGGCGGTCGGGGCACGCGAAGACTTCACTGCCGCAGACGACGCCACCCGCCGCACCATCTACGTCCTTGCCGACGTCACCTACAACCTCGGAGACCTGGTGCTGCCCGTCGCCGGCCTGCTCGTCGGAGCACTCTCGCTGGCCGCACTCCGCCGGATCCTGCTGCCCCGTTGGCTCGGATACCTCGGTACGCCCCTCGCGGCGGCCGCGGTGCTCGGCGCGATCGCACCACTGCATGGGGAGCACGTCGGCGTGTTCGAGATTCTCGAGGTTGCTGCGTACCTGCTGTGGCCGTTGTGGATGATCGCAATGGGTATCACGCTTGCCGTGCGTCGAGAGCGCCCGGTGCGCCCCGAGACAGCTGTCGCGGCAGCATGACATCTGCTACCGCGCCGACCAGTAGCCCTTAAGCTCAATCGAGGCGCTCGGGTGATTCGTCATGCGGCTGGCCGGCGTACAGGAGGAAAATTCGGCACGGCCTTGCGTGCTTACTAACAATTCACCATCGTCCAGAGGAGCCGATGATGGCCAAGCGACTGTCCACATTCATCGCCGCCGCGCTCGCGGCGACGATGACTATCCCCTCCCTCGGCGCATACGCCGATGACAACAGAAGCGAGCAACCGACCCTGCTCGGTCGCGCCGTGCTGCCGGTCGAGACGTACGCTCCCGGCCCGCCCTCCGGGACCCTCCTGCCTCCCGGGACCGTCAATGGGATCACATTCCCGCTGCCTTCGCAGCCGGTCGAGGGGTTCTCGGCGGTCGTCGCTGGCCGACACCCAGGGGAGTATCTCGCCATGCCGGACAACGGGTTCGGTGCCAAGGCGAACTCGAGAGACTTTCTGATCCGCGCCTACTACATCCGGCCGGATTTCAAGACCGCCAAGGGTGGGAGCGGCGAGGTCGACGTCGATCTGAACGAGTTCATCGAGTTCCGTGACCCTGACGGTCTGATCGGCTTCACGATCGTCAACGAGGGGACGACCGAGCGGTCGTTGACCGGCGGCGATATCGATCCTGAGTCCCTGCAGCGTGGCATTGATGGGGACCTGTGGGTCGGCGACGAGTTCGGGCCGTGGGTCCTGCACTTCGACGCCACCGGCAGACTGCTCGACCCGCCCTTCGCGGCTCCGGGCGGCCTGCGGTCGCCCAACAACCCCCACCTCGGCGGGGCGGCGGCAACGCAGCCCAACAGTCGCGGCTTCGAGGCCATGGCCATCAGCCCGGACGGCAAGTACCTGTATCCGGCGCTGGAGGGGGCCACGGTGGCCGAACTCGGCACCACGCGGCGCCACGTCTTCGAGTTCAGCGTGCGCGACGAGGCCTTCACGGGGCGGGTCTGGCTGTACCAGACCGAGCAGCCCGGCTACTTCGTGTCAGACATGGCGGCCCTCGACCAGCACCACCTCGCGGTGATCGAGCGCGACGGCGGTCTCGGGCTGAACGCGCTGTTCCGCAAGGTGTACGTCGTCAACCTCACCGATATCGATGCGGCCGGGTCCCTCGTGAAGACGGCGGCCGTCGACCTAGCGGCCGTGCCCGACCCCGCCCTGGTTTCCCTGCCCCCTGTCCACCACGGCGACATCGGACTCGGTGACCCGTACCGCGTGACGTGCGAGTCGATCGAGGCCATCCATCAGATCGACGGCAACCGGTTGCTGCTCGGCTGTGACAACAATTTCCCCAACACAGGCCGCAACCCCGGCCGCGCGGACGACAGCGAGTTCATCGTCGTGAAGCTGCCCGGCCTCCGCGGCGAGTAGACAGAGCATCCTCGCTCGACCTCCGGCAGGCACGCAGGATGCCGCCGGGACGGTGACCGTCCCGGCGGCACCCACCTCGCGTGTTACTGCTGGGCCCGGGCAGGCCGACCCCCTCAGGGGCGGGCCGACGGCACACAGTGAGGATGGTGGGGTGGGTCGCCGGGCTCGTCTGACTCACCGGCAGGCAGACCATGCTTTCCGCTCTTTGAGCCCTCACGCGGGACTGGCGGGGCCGGTGATGGGGGAGCCGATTGGGAGCAGCGAGCTGCGCTGAACGGCGCGCAACTGCATTCAACAGCATCGAACTGCTCTGAACGGCACTGGCCCCTACCTGCGGTTCCACGTTTTGCCTGGTCAGAGGCAATGTCGCGTCCCGGTTCACACCGAAGAGGCCACTGGTTCGATTCCGGTATCGCCCACCCAGGTCAAGGGCTACATCCCGGAGACGGGAGGCGGGAGACGGCCGGCTGTCGGCAGCATCTGAGGGCGTTGTGTGCGCCTTGAGAGCGGCCCGCTTCGCAGGCCGCTCGCGCCGCCAACCACGGCCGGATCGAAGGTCCGCGGCCGACGCCTGGCGCTTGGCTCACGGTGTTGACGATGGAGCCCGCCGGCGGCGCGGAACATGACGAAGCCGCGACGGGGCGCCGCCGCTGGAGCAACGGGTTTCCTGCTCAACACCCCCCTACGACAGGCCAGGATTCGGCCGGGTCGACGGGTGCTCGCCGCCGGCGCCGGACGTCAGGCGCAGGTCGAGCAGGAGTGCGGTCCGACGGGACCCGCGGCCCCGGCCAGCTGCCGTCCATCACGATCGAGCAGCGGACGTACCAGTCGCGCAGCGGAAGATCGAGGCCGTCCAGGGTCAGACCGCATTTGTCGCAGGCCAGCTCGAGCATGCCGGGTCTGGCGTTGCCGGGGCGGGTCTGCTCCGTCACGCCGGACCTGCCGCCGGATCGGGACCGGACGGGTGTCCACCGAGCCGCCGGCGGCGCTGAGATCGAGCCCGCCGAATGGCGCTGAAGATCAATGACGTACCGTGACACCTCCCAATGGCTGCATGTGCAGGTTTTCGTCCCACTTGGAGGTGACACCGGGACGGCCGGCCCAGCCGACAGCGCTGAGATAGTCCCGGTCTTATGCCATATCCAACCGACTTCGTGGGATTTGCGGTTCTCAAGTTGCTTAACGGCTGCGTCCGTATGTGATGACCGCCCCTGGCAGGCGCTCGGCCTCTCCTGGCACCGGCGCCGCCTCCCGCGACAAGCCGCCAGGAGGAGGTGACAGATGAGCTTATTCGAGTATCTGGAGACCCGCCGCGACCTACTGATCGCCCAGACCCTGGAGCACGCCACGATCGTGCTGATGTCGGTCGTGCTGGCGACCGTCATCGGAGTCCTGATCGGCATCGCCACCTATCGGCACCGGCGTGCCCGCGCGATCGCGATCGCCATCGCCGCGGCCATTCTGACCGTACCGTCCTTTGCGCTGCTCGGCCTGCTGATCACCCCGCTCGGGCTGGGTTACCTCCCCGCACTGGTGGCGCTGACCCTTTACGCGCTGCTGCCGATCATCCGCAACACGGTCGTCGGGCTGACCGAGATCGACCCGGCGCTGACCGAGGCGGCCCGGGGCATCGGGATGAGCCGGATCCGATCGTTGACCACAGTGGAGATACCGCTGGCCTGGCCGGTCATCCTGGCCGGGATCCGGGTCTCCACCCAGATGACGATGGGGATCGCCGCCATCGCGGCGTACGTCGGCGGCCCCGGCCTGGGTAACCAGATCTTCTCCGGCCTAGCCAACCTCGGCGGCGTCAACTCACTCAACCAGGCGCTGGTCGGCACCCTCGGGGTGGTCGTCCTCGCCCTGGCGGTCGACCTGTGCCTCTGGCTGCTCGGGGTGTTCACGCGAGGCGGCCGGCGGGCCCGCACCGACGCGGCGCGCCCCATGCGGCGCGGCCGGCCGGACCCGACCGACGTCCTAGTCGGCGCCCCGGTCGCGGCAACGGTCGGCACCCCGGCCGCAGCGGTCCCCACAACCACACATGGAGGTCGACGATGACCGACGACGTGATGATCGACCTACAGAAGGTCAGCAAGTCCTACCGAGGGCAGAAGGCCCCGGCCGTGGAAGACGTGTCGATGACGATCCGGCGGGGGGAAATCGTCGTCCTGGTAGGACCGTCCGGCTGCGGCAAGACGACCACCATGAAAATGATCAACAGGCTGATCGAGCCGACCGGCGGCCGCATCCTGGTCGACGGATCCGACGTCACCCGCCTGGACCCGACCGAGCTGCGCCGACGCATCGGGTACGTCATCCAGCAAGTGGGTCTGTTCCCGCACATGAGCGTGGCGACCAACGTCGGCCTGGTGCCCAAAATGCTCGGCTGGGACCGGAGGCGCATCGACGCGCGGGTGGACGAACTCCTCGATCTGGTCGGGCTGGAGCCGGGCCAGTTCCGGCATCGCCTGCCCCACCAGCTTTCCGGCGGGCAGCAGCAGCGCATCGGGGTCGCTCGCGCGCTGGCCGCCGATCCGCCGGTGATGCTGATGGACGAGCCGTTCGGCGCCACCGACCCGCTGACCCGCGACCGGCTGCAAAACGAGTTCCTGCGGTTGCAGGAGAAGCTGCAGAAGACGATCGTCTTCGTCACCCACGACTTCGACGAGGCGATCAAGATGGGCACCCGGATCGCGGTGCTCGGTGAGCGGTCGCAGATCCGGCAGTTCGACACCCCGGAGCGCCTGCTGGCCAATCCCGCCGATAAGACCGTCGCCCAGTTCATCGGTGCGGGCGCGTCGCTCAAACAGCTCAACCTCCGCCGGGTCGACGCCGTCGACTGGGACGAAGCGGAGCTGGTCCGACTGGACGAGTCCCCCGCGTCGGTGCTGCGCCGGCTGGACGAATCCGGCGAGTGGGCCGTTCTCAGCCTCGACGACGAGCGTCGGCCACGCCGCTGGATCACCCCGCGCGACCTCGAACCGCAGCAGGACAACCTGGACGGCGTCGGCAGCGTCGCGACCACCGTCGAGCCGCGCGCCACGCTGCACGACGCGCTCGACGCGATGCTCGCCTCCAGTTGCGGTGCCGCCGTCGTCGTGGACGACGACGGCCGCTACCGGGGCGTCGTCAGCATCGACCAACTGATGCGGGCGATCGGCGAGATGCGTGAGACGGAGCGCAGCCGCGACCGGGGCGTCGCCGAAGCGGCCCCGTCACAGTCGAGGCAGCGGGTCTCGACGGGCGCCGTGCCGCGGGCGGCGACCTCGGGGCGCGAGGAGTCGCGGTGAGCGCCGCGACAGCCGTGCCCGATCAGTCCGTATTCGCTCCGCCCTCGCGCTGGCGCGGGCTGGTGCGCCGCCACTCGACGATGCCCGCCGTGCTCGCGGCCGCACTGCTCGCCACGTACCTATGGGTGCGCTCGCTGGCGCTCGACGACATCGAAGGGCGCTCGCTCAACCCCGAGCACCTACTCCAGGTGACCCGCCAGCACATCTCGATCACCGCGATGACCACCCTGCTTGTGGTGGTGATCGCGGTCGGCGCCGGCATCCTGCTCACCCGCCCGACGCTGCGCTGGCTGGCACCGTTCGCCACCGCCCTGGCCAACATCGGCCAGGCGACCCCGGCCATCGGGCTGCTGGTGCTGCTCAGCATCTGGTTGGGCATCGGCGCCACCACGGCGCTGATCGGGCTGGTCGCCTACGCGGTACTGCCCGTGCTGCGCAACACGATCGTCGGGATCAACCAGGTCGACCCGCACCTGATCGAGGCGGGCCGGGGTATCGGCATGTCCCCGCTCGCGGTGCTGGTCCGGGTCGAGTTGCCGCTGGCCGTACCGGTCATCCTCGCCGGCGTGCGCACCGCGCTTGTCCTCGCGGTCGGGGTTGCCACGCTCGCCACCTTCATCAACGCGGGCGGTCTCGGCGGGTTGATCGTGACCGGGATCAAGCTCCAGCGCGATCCCGTGCTGATCACCGGCGCCGTGCTCACCGGCGCCCTCGCCCTGACGCTGGACTGGCTCGGCGGCGTGATCGCCGACCTGCTCCGGCCCCGCGGCCTCGCCTGATCCCAGGATCATCCACCCCCCTTTCCAATCGACGCTTCGTGCGTCAAGGAGGTAGCTAATGCGTACCCGAAAGCCTTTTGCCCGGCTGGCCGCTGGAACCGCGCTCGTCGCGTTGGCGCTGACCGGTTGCTCAGTGACGACCGGGGACTCCGGCGGGGACGTGGCCGTCGGGGAGGGGTCGATCAAGAAGGACGACGCGCTGGCCGGCCAGACCATCGTGGTCGGCTCCAAGGACTTCACCGAGAACATCGTGCTCGGGCACCTCACCATGCTCGCCTTGAAGGCGGCCGGCGCGAATGTGACCGACCGGACCAACATCAAGGGCTCGGTCAACGTCCGCAAGGCGATGCTTGCAGGCGAGGTCCACACCTACTGGGAGTACACCGGCACGACCTGGATCACCTACCTCAACCACACCGATCCCATTCCGGATTCGAAGCAGCAGTACGACGCGGTGGTCAAGGAGGACAAGGACAAGAACCAGGTCGTCTGGGGACCGACGGCGCCGGCCAACAACACGTACGCGCTGGCGGTCCGCGAGGACAAGGCCAAGGAGTGGAACCTGAAGACGCTCTCCGACCTGGCCGCGTTCGTCAAGAGCCACCCCGCCGATGCGACATTCTGCCTGGAGAGCGAGTTCTCCGGCCGCAACGACGGCTGGCCGGGTCTGACCAAGTCGTACGGCATGAACGTGCCGGCCGGCAGCGTCAAGACGGTGGACACCGGGGTCGTCTACACCGAGACGAAGAAGGGTGAGTCCTGCAACTTCGGTGAGGTTTTCACCACCGACGGCCGGATCAGCAACCTCAACCTGCGGGTGTTGGAGGACGACAAGAAGTTCTTCCCGATCTACAACCCGGCGTTGACCGTCAACGGCGCGACCGCCGCCAAGTATCCATCGCTCGTGAAGCTGCTCGACCCGATCACCGCGAAGCTCGACGACGAGACCCTGCGCCAGCTCAACGAGCGGGTCGACGTCAAGGGTGAGCCGGTGGCGCAGGTCGCGGCCGACTGGATGAAGCAGCAGGGCTTCATCGGCTGAGCGTCGGGGGACGTCGGGGGGGCGGGCGCCCCCCGGGGGCCGCGCCCCCCCCCGGGCGGACGAGGGGCCGGCCCCCGCGCCCGGGCCCCCCCCCCCCCCGGGCGGCCCCCCCCCCCG